>JASHVB010000591.1 GCA_030039695.1 Acetobacteraceae bacterium | reverse complement strand
GGATCGTCGGTCCAGCTGTTCGGCAAATAGAGCGCCCGATCAATGAATGCATGCCCGTGGCGTGATGCATACGTGGCAAAGACGCCAATCTGGCAGTTTGTGATCTTCCCTGCAGAACCAGTGTATTGCCGCGCCACACCACACGACTTCTTGCCTTGCTTCAGGAAGCCGGTTTCATCAATCACCAGAACTGCTTCATCATCGCGTAAATGCTCAACGACGTAGTCACGTACGAGATCGCGCAGCGCATCGGCATCCCAACGGTCTCGCCCAAGCAGCTCCTGCTGCCGCCAAGGGCCAGGATCGCCCGCCGCCTCCGAACGCATCCAGCCCGTCTTACGCTGCTCGTCGCTGAGCAAACCATCCAGAAACATGCCAGCATTCGACGCCGTTCGCTCCTGCGCGAACAGCTGCCGCATGCGACCCTTCACATCCCGCAGTGCCGACGCCAACATTTCCAGCGTCGCCTCGACCGGAGCATAGCCAAACCATGACTTTCGACTCATGGTCCGCCATAGATTCAGGCGATTCGCAATAGGAAAATCACAACTGTAGTGCTAGAGGCCCGCCTCTCACATGCACGCGGTTATGCTTTCGAGGGGGCGCATCATCGCGGTCAGGGTATCGCCGAGGATCGAATTGCATACCGCGCCGGAATGGGCACGGCAAAGGAATTAATACGCGACCCAGCGGGCGCGACCGATCTCACTGGCCTTGAGGACTGGGGAAGTACCTCCTGCGGTACCGACCCTGCCAATACCATTCTGAAGGTCGCCGAACCTTGCGTTCGTTGCCCCAACTTGAAGTCCGCCGCCCAACAGTGGGAGACCATTCCCTAACAGAACTCTGCGCTGGGTCATGCCCGTCGCCTGGACGAATCACGATGCGTCGACTTTGATCATCCGGAAGCGCTCGATTCGAGTCGTGAACCGGGCCAAGGCCAGATGCAATTATGCCGCACCCCGCGCAATTCGCCGACGGCGCCAGAAAATCAGATTGATGAAGGCCGTTGCTTCCGTGCAAAATTGATTCTGGATCCGATTCGGCAGGAGCGAAGTTCGTGCGCGTGCAACAAAGGCTTGCGCGCTCCGTCTCACCCACATGGATGCCGCATCCAGCGACGGGCCTCGCCCTCGCCGCGACCCTGGCCTTTCTCGCGGCCTGCAGCGCGCAAACTGGATTTCGTTACAGCAACCTGGAGCTGAGACCAGGGCGCTACTATTCGCCGCCAGGCTCGCCCAGTGACCCCTGGGGGCCTTATATCCGCGAGGCGTCACGGCGTTTCGGCGTGCCGGTGCAGTGGATCCGCGCAGTGATACGTGAGGAGTCCGCGGGCGAGGTGCAGGCGCTCTCCCCTGCGGGCGCCATGGGCCTCATGCAGGTGATGCCCGGCACGTATGAGACGCTGCGCGAACAATACGACCTCGGCGATGATCCATTTGAGCCGCGCGACAACATCCTCGCGGGCACTGCTTACATTCAACAGATGTACAACCGCTACGGCGCGCCTGGCTTCCTCGCCGCCTACAATGCCGGTCCTGCCCGGGTCGACGACTACCTTGCCACCGGAGATCCATTACCTGACGAGACGGTCAGCTACGTCACCGAAGTCGCCCCACATCTTGGCAACGCCACGCCGATGACCGGGCCGCTTGCCGTTTACGCCGGCAACAACGGTCCGTACGCCGCTTCCATCCGCAGCGCCTGCGACCCAGATGCCGCCTACGATCCAGACCATCCGTGCACGCCCCTGGCGCCAATGCCGCAGGCCCCGGTCACGCTTGCTACGGCGGCCGGCGGCTACTGCGACCCGAACGCCGCTTATGATCCGAATCGCCCCTGCGTGCCGGCACCACAGCCCGTTGCGCCGGCGCCCGTTCAGGTCGCCTCGACTTCATCCGGCGCCTGCGACCCAGACGCCGCTTATAACCCAAGCCAACCGTGCACGCCGGCGCCGCAGCCCGCGGCGCCAGTGCCCGTTCAGGTTGTCCCGACGACGTCCGCCGCCTGCGACCCAGACGCTGCCTATGATCCGAGCCGGCCATGCACACCGCTGCCACGACCTGCCGCGCCCGCGCCCTACGCCACCGAATCTCTCCTCTATCAGCCTCGACTCGCGCAGCCTCCGCCACACGGGCAGGCCGTACACCAGCTTCCGGGGCCAGCCCTGGCCGCAAACGTGCAAACCGGCGGCTGGGCGATCCAAGTCGGCGCCTTCATGACGCCCTCTGCCGCCCACTCTGCTGCCGCCAACACTCGCCGCGCGCTGCCTGGCCTGCTCTCTCCGGCTCGGATTGAGGTCTCTACAACCGAACCCTTCGGCAGTCAGGTCTTGTTCCGTGCCCGCCTCACTAACCTCACCGCCGACGGGGCGGTCGACGCCTGTTCCCGCCTGGCCGAGGCGCGCATGCCCTGCCTGATCGTCCGACCGAGTTGAAAGCGGACGATTGCGTGTAAAAGCTCGGCCCAACTCTGCCGCGCGCATTAGCCAGCCAGCGCGAGCGCACTCGTCCCTGCGCGGCCTGCGCCTGTTGGCCAGGACCCGGCCGGTGCTGACATCATTCGCGCCACTGTCATCGTGCCTTCGATACAGGTCGCCTTTCGGCACCCCGCCATAAGCTCCGCTGGGTCCTCATCGGCGACAGCGGCCGCGTGATCGAAGTATCCACCAGAGGCAGCCGCCCACGCCTCTGCAGCGAGCGAATTACTCTAAAATTATTGGTGCCGCGCGATGCACACCACGATACGCAAGCTGCCGGTACTGAGCACCGTACCTAGAACAGCCACGGCCGAGAAGAACCATATGTTCGCCAGCGGAGCTATGCGCAAGCCCCGTAGAAGCCGGCATCGCAGGATTCCAGTTCGGCTGAAGAAACACCAAGAGGTAGGTCGGAGAGAATGGGATGATGCTCTCCAACACCTACCCCCATCGGCGATGTAATCGCGTTCAAACCAGAAAGTCATAAGCCACAGCAGGGTGCCCGGAACCCCAAGGATTGCCGCTGCAATCGCGGTAGCAAGAACAAGGCGGTGGGACAACTTAGTGATCAGCAACATCTTCAATGAAAGTTCATCGAGCCGCATGATCTGAAAGCAACATCAGTGCCTCGTGTTTGCTGATCGCGTGCCCGTCGCGTGTTATCTCACAGAGCGCCCATTCTAGCCACATAGGGTGCCCACTGCGGGCTGGCTTGCGACGCCTTGATCTCGTGCTTGATATCCCAAAGATTGGTGCGGAATGGCGCGCTCGTCACAGCACTACCGTTCGCAGGAACTTTTGGATCGACTTGCGATGCCATGTTGCTCAGCGCCATAGCCAGCGTTGTGGCCGCAGGGGCGGCCGAAGCCGATGCACGACCAGCACGATCTCGAGTCCGGGTTCAGCGGCACCGAACCCGATCGTCTCGTTGCCAACTACCGCAAGGCAGGTGGCGAGATTGATCTCTGGTAGTGGAGCAACGGCAAACCTTTGCAGCGGCCGTGCTGGCTAGGGTCGCGGCGCGCTTCGGCAAACACATCCCGGTGAACAGTAAGGTCGGCGAGCGCAGCCCTGCGTCCCGCTGCTCGCAGGTTCGATGCCTCTGATCCAGGTTGATTCCACGTTGCAGCGCAGCATATCGGGTTGGATCAGGTAGGGAGTGCTCACGCATGGACTGGTCGGACGGTGTGCGGTCGCTTCGGCGCGGCCTTGGCATCGCGTCGCGTGTCGCGGTTGCGCGGCTGAAGGAGGACAGCCCGAGGTTCGCACCGGCGGGATTGTCAGCGCAGGGCCGTTTCGTCGTGTTGCCCGAATTTGGCCCCAATCCGGGCCATCTGAAGCTTTGCGTGTACTTGCCGCCCATGCCTCTAAGAAACGGTGCGCCGCTGATCGCATTGCTTCACGGGTGCGGCCAGGACGCTGCTTCCTTTGCCGCGGAGACGGGCTGGACTGCGCTTGCAGATCGGCTGGGACTTCCACTGGTACTGCCGGAACAGCAGGAGCTAAACAATCGGGCGCGGTGCTTTCAGTGGTTCGTTCCGAGCGACACTGAACGCGGTCATGGTGAAGCGGGGTCGATCGCTGCGATGATTTCCTATGCGGCGGCGCGCTTCGAGTCTGATCCGCGGCGAATATTCGTCGCAGGTCTCTCAGCAGGGGGCGCGATGGCTGCAGCACTGCTGGCGGCGTACCCGGATTTATTCGCAGCCGGAGCCGTGTGCGCCGGACTTCCTGTGGGTTCGGCGTCTTCGGCAATACAGGCACTTGCCCGCATGGCCTACGGGGCGCCAGAGTGCGACACGGAAGAATGGATCGCGCGGGTTCGACGAATCGCGCCGTGTGACTACTCGGGTGCCTGGCCGCGACTTTCCGTGTGGCACGGCGAGGCTGACGAGATCGTGGTCGCCGATAATGGTCGCAAGCTTGCCGCGCAGTGGCGTGCGCTGCACGGTTTGCCGGAGGCGCCGTCCCGCGCGTCCCGCTTCCACCAGAGCTGGGGAGACACGGTGGAATTATGGACGTTCCCGGGCTTCGGGCACGCGTGGCCGGTTGGTCGCGGCGGCGGATTGCCGACGCAGTTTACTGCCCCCGCGCCTACCGCGGCGGTTAGGGAGATCGCGCGGTTCTGGGGAATCGCCTAAAGTTGGCAGTCATCGCCCGCCCCCCGGGGTGCCCGCTTCTCCACGAATGCAGTGCGTCCTTCCCTGTAGTCCGTGCTTTCGAAGCACTTGTCAGCCACACGTGCGACCGCCGCCATGTCGCGATCCGCCGGGCCGTTCAACAGCTCACTCATTGTGGGCTTGGATGAGACCCCGGATGACGGCGCATGGCTCGGAGCCGGTGTGAGTTCGCAATTTCTTCACCGTAGTGGATTCACACCACCTACTCTCCGCCCGTATTGCTCGCGTACTCTCAATCCAAAACGCAACATGATAGCCGCGCTTATCTCGTGATGCGCGGCATGCTGCAGGCCCATCGCAGCCCGAGTATAGTGCCGTGCGAGGCAAGCGCCAGCATCACCCGCGTCCGGCTATCCGATGATTTCTACCTTCGGACTAATCGGCGGAGCGAATGCGACGCCGCAGAGGTTTGCCGAAGACGGTGGCTCACGCGGCGCTAGGCGGCGGCGATCGACCCGGGACCTGCATCAACGACAGCGTCCGAACGCGGCAGTGGTTACGAGTGAGGTCAGATGCCGGCGCAATCGGGTGCCGCGCAGCTCGATCGACAAACGCTACCCAGCGGGCTGCTCGACTGTGAAGTACTTCAGTGAGCTCCCTCCCAGGATCACCTACGGTAGCCAGTGACGTTGCAGATCGGAATGCCCAAGACGTAATGGAGTAGGAAGCCATGGACATCCACATTG
>JASHVB010000590.1 GCA_030039695.1 Acetobacteraceae bacterium | reverse complement strand
CTGCTGTCGGTACAGTTCCTCACCATCGTGTTTGTCGGCGGCATCGGCTCGTTGCAGGGCGTGATCTATGGTGCCTTGTTCGTGCGCCTGTTGCCGCAGGGCATCGCGCTGATCCGCGACGATCTTCCAGGACATATCGGCCATCTGCCGGGGTTGGAGCCTTCGCTGTTCGGCCTGATACTGGTGCTCACGATCCTGTTCCAGCCCACCGGGATCAACGGTGGCTGGCTGCGAGCCAAGGCCTGGTTCCAACGGTTTCCGTTGCACCGTGCCAGCGGCTCCCGCCGCCAGCGCATGTATGCCAAATCGGAACGCGTGTGATGGCGCTGTTCCGTGCCGAGGATCTGGCCGTGCGCTTCGGCGGCATCCGGGCGGTCGACCAGGTGTCGTTCGAAGTGCAGGACGGCGAGGTGTTTGCCATCATCGGCCCGAATGGCGCCGGCAAGACCACGATCTTCAACATGATCAGCCGCCTCTACAACCCGACGGGCGGGCGCATGATCTTCCGTGATCGGGACATCACCGCCATCCCGTCGCACCGCATTGCTGGCCTCGGCATCGCCCGCACATTCCAGAACATCGAGCTGTTCGGCAACGCGACCGTGCTGCAGAATCTCCTGATCGGCTGCCATTGCCACGTACGCGCCTCGATCTGGTCGCAACTCGTATTTGCTCCGTCGGCGCGGCGTGATGAACTGGTGCATCGCGAAAAGGCCGAGGACGTCATCGCCTTCCTCGGTCTGCAGCGTTACCGCGATTCGCTGATCTCGGGTTTGCCCTATGGCGTGCGCAAGGTGGTGGAACTCGGCCGCGCGCTATGCACCGAACCGAAG
The DNA here is from genome assembly GCA_030039695.1 of Acetobacteraceae bacterium. Next base: position 7,958 of record JASHVB010000590.1, on the reverse strand, counting down.
CTGCTGCTGCTCGATGAACCGTCCTCTGGACTCAATACTGAGGAGACCGAGGTCATGGGGTTCTGGATTGAAGACATCAAGAAGGATTTGGGCATCACCGTCGTGATGGTCGAGCATGACATGAACCTGGTGCGCCAGGTCTCTGACCGGGTGATGGCCCTGAATTACGGCCGGGTGCTCGCACTTGGGACACCTGCTGAGGTCCAGTCGCACCCCGAGGTAATTCGCGCCTATATCGGCGGCGAAGCGGCCACATGACCGCCGAACCATTGCTTTCCGTTACCGGCATTGAGACCTACTATGGCCCGATCCAGGCGATCCGCGGCGTCAGCCTCGAGGTGGAAGCGGGTCAGATCGTCACCGTGCTCGGCGCCAATGGCGCGGGCAAGACGACGGTGCTGCGCACCATCTCCGGCGTGCTGAATCCTGCGCGCGGCCAGGTGCGATTCCAGGGACGCGACGTTGCCGGTTTGTCGCCCGACCGCGTCATGCGGCTTGGCATCTGCCACGTGCCGGAAGGCCGCGAGATCTTCCCGCTGCTCAGCGTGCGGGAAAACCTGATGATGGGGGCATTCACACGTCGCGACAGCGAGATCGGCCGCGACCTGCAGATGTGTCATGAGTACTTTCCCGTGCTCGCGGAACGCGCCGCGCAGCGCGCCGGTTTGCTGTCCGGCGGCGAGCAGCAGATGCTGGCGATCAGCCGCGCACTGATGGGGCGGCCGCGGCTGCTGTTGCTCGACGAACCATCGCTCGGCTTGTCGCCGCTGCTGATTTCGCAGATTTTCGGCATCATCCGCCGGATCAATCGCGAGCAGGGCGTGGCGATCCTGCTGGTTGAGCAGAATGCAAATATTGCGCTGAACACGGCCGACTACGGCCACATTCTGGAAGTCGGCCGGATCGTCATGCGCGGAACGTGCGCGGAATTGATGGAGAAGGAGGACATCAAAGAGTTCTACCTCGGACAGAAAACCGAGAGCGTGCGCGGCACGCATCGTTGGCGACGCAAGAAGCTATGGCGATGAACACACTGCCCAACCTGCTGCGCCGCCGAATGGCGAGCGAAGCAACGCGCACCATCATGCGCCGCAAGGATCGTGGCATCTGGAAGCCGACGAGTTGGGGCGAGCTCGGCGCCGGTGTTCGCTGCCTGGTGCGAGCGATGCAGGCCGACGGGTTCGGCCGGGCTATGACGGGTGCGATACTGGCTGACACTCATCCGGAATGGCTCCAGGCCGACCTTGCTCTGCAATCGGCGGGCGGGGTCAGCGCCGGCTTGTCGTCGCTGGCCGGCATAGACGAGATCGCCATGCAACTGCGCGACAGCGGTGCATGCCTGTTGTTTGTCGAGAATGAAGAACAATTGGACAAGGTGCTGGAGGCACGAGCGGCTTGCCCCGCACTACGCCGAATCGTCGTCTTCGACATGAAGGGCTTGCGCGGCCTGGACGATCCGATGTGCACCAGCTTCGCGGATTACATGAGGAGCGGTGCGAACGCTGCTGACGCCTGGGATGCGACAATCGACGCGCTGGATCCCGATGCGCCGGCAGCGCTCCTCTATACTCATGACTATCCGGTGCACCTCACTCATCGTAACCTTGCCGAGACGATTGAAGCCGCCGCGCGCTTGTTCGCGCCGAATGCAGCGGATGAACGGTTGGCGGTGATGCCGCTTCCGCACGTCAGCGAACGAGTGCTAGGCGCCTATTTGTCATTGCATACAGGCTGTGTCAGCAATTTCGGCGAGAGCGCTGGCACGCTGGAAGAAAATCTACGCGAGGTGAAGCCGACCCTGCTGGTGGCCGCGCCATTGTTGTGGAAGAGGTTCCATGACCGGATCGTACTGGCCGCCGGCGCCGCCACGCACCTCCAGCGCCTCATGTTTCGCATCGCCTTCGCGGCGGGTGCCGCGGCTTGTGCACACCGAGCCAATGGTAGCGGCGCCGTGCGTTGGCGCACGCCCGCTGCATGGCTGGCATGGCCGGTGCTGGCCAATGTTCGGCGCGAGCTGGGGCTGTCACGTCTGCGGCTGGGGTTGATTGCCGGCGGCACGGTGACGCGGGAGATGGTTCTCTGGTTCATGGCGCTCGGGATCGATCCGATCGAAGTGTATGGACCGGCTGAAAGCGGCGGCCTCGCCGCGGCGCCCACGCCCGGCGCGATTCGTCCCGGCGATGTCGGTTACCCGATCGCACCGGACTTGCTGCGCATCACGCCCGAAGGCGAGATCGAGCTCAACAGCGCGGCTTTGCACCAGCCAGAAGCTGAACCGCGGTGCAACGGCCTCTGGCGCCGGACTGGCGACGCCGGCGCGATGACGGATGGCCGGCTGACAGTGCTGGGCCGCGCTGCCGACACGATCACGCTGCGCGACGGTTCTGCGGTTCATCCTGAGCCGATCGAACGAGCGCTCTGTCTGTCGCCCTATATCGCCGACGCTTTGGTCGTGGGTGACGGACAGGCCTTTCTTGGCTGTTTGCTACTTCTCGAAGCCGACGCAGCCGAGGGGTGGGCCCACGCCAAGCGGGTGCCATTTTCTGGCTTCGCCGATCTGGCGAACACGGCGGAGCTTCGTGGACTGCTGCTGACAGAGATCGAGCGGGTCAATAAAGCCGCGGCGCGCGCCTCCCCGATCCGCGCGTTCCGCGCAATTGACCGGCGGCTGCAGGAAGGCGATGCGGAATTGACCCCACTCGGCGGGCTGCGTCGAGTGGCTGCCGCGACTGCGTTCCGCTCTCTGATCACGGCGATGTATGACGAGGCCAAACACGCCGCTTGGTAGCCGATTGGCGCGTTCGTCGCGTGCTATCAATCGTCCTGGTCACGCATTGTGGAAGGATCTCCACAGGTCCATTGATTTGATCCGAGTGGCAACACAAGTCCAACCCGACAATGCCCAGATGGATGCAATCAGATATCGCTGTGGGAGAGACAAGATGACCAGTGGCTCCGCTTCCGCGTCTCAATCCGAAGTGGTCATCCCCGCAGATGACCCACAGCGCCAGCTGACAGTCGCAAACGCGAACAATCCGGACATGTCACATGTCGCGGTTGCCGGTGATACCTACACGATCCTCGTCAGTGGGGCCGAGACTGCGGGCCGTTACTGTTTGATCGACATGCATGTGCCAGCCGGCGGTGGGCCGCCGCCGCACCGGCACGATTTCGAGGAGATGTTTACCCTGCTCGAGGGCGAGCTCGAATTTACCTTTCGCGGCCAAACATCCACGGTCCGCGCAGGATCCACCGTCAATATCCCGGCCAATGCACCGCATGCCTTCAAAAACGCATCCGGTGCTGCCGTCCGGATGCTGTGCATGGCCACGCCGGCCGGGCTGGACGAGTTCTTCCTGGAGATCGGCGATCTGGTTGATGGCCGCACGACGCCGCCGCCGCAGCTCACCCCAGACGAGCTCGCCGAACGACAGAAAAAGGTGGGATCCCTGCTGGCGAAATACCGAACCGAGATGGTGACAACATAACACCCCCGTACCCGGCGTCGCCGCCAGGTGGTGGCGATCGTCCGGTTCAGGGATCGCCGGATCTGCGGTCCGGCGGCCGAGTTGGGGCGGGACCGGCTCGGCGGCCGGGACGGCAGGAAAGCAGTCTGTCTGTTCTTGCTCCGCAAAGTCAGAATTCGGATATCGGGTCCTCGCGGGTTTGTCCGGCGCACGCTCAAATTGGCGTGTCCACATCGGCCCCCGTGCCTCCGCAGCCTAAGAATCAACACTCATCTCCGAATCGCCGTCGCCGCCATCCGACTACCTTCTGCCGAGCGACGGCAACGCCCGGCTCAGCACCGCTTGCCGGGCAACGTGCCGCAGCCCCACTCTTCACGCTCGGTGGGTCAGAAAGAAGGACACCGGACAGATGGCCCTTGAGATCGAAAGGAAATTTCTCATTGCGAACGATGCCTGGAAGCGTGAGGTTATCAAGAGCGAGCACCTGCGGGACGGCTTGATCGCTCACTTTGGTGACGGGAAGGTTCGCGTCCGTCTGACAGACAGCACCGCGTGGCTCACGATCAAGGGCCCGAGGAGTGGCATCAGCCGACCGGAGTATGAGTACGAAATTCCCCTTGCTGATGCGGAGCAAATGTTGCGAACACTCTGTCGGGGAGACCCTATTCTCGAGAAAGTCCGGCATACGGTGCCATTTGGCGGCCTGGACTGGACAGTCGATGTCTACATCGGAGCGCTTGCTGGCGTCGTATTCGCTGAAGTTGAATTGGAACACCCGGACCAGCGCGTACAGGTACCTCCGTGGGCCGGCGAGGAAGTGACCAATGATCCCCGGTTCAAAAAGACCACCCTCGCGCGCCGCTCCATCGCTGCAGCAGGCATGCCGCTGACCTGACTGAAGGTGCGCCACTTCCGTGGCGCGCCGAAAGGATCACCGGGCACCAGGCCCGCCGAACGTCCTCTGTGCGAAGCCGCCGGCATCTGCCGATGATCGCCCATCTTCATTGGTCCAGCAATTTGCAGGACCCGGCGAAGCCGCACCACTCGATCATCGGCAGAGCGACGACAGGGGCGCATGCCTCATCCTTAATCATTGTGAACCGGCGGCCGGTCCCTCAGCATGAAGATCGTGAGTATGAAGGAGGCGATCAGGATGGCCGCGAGCACGCCAGAGAGTGCCCCGATGAGCGGCGAGGCTGGCGGTTCTCTCAGGTCGACGCTGAGCTCATGTCCTGCAAGTCCGCCGATCAGCGAAGCGATGATGATGTTCCAAAGAACGACCCCCGACGGCAAGGTGAACTCAGCGCTGCCACCCAGGATAACGTAGCCGATGACCAGCGCTAAGATTGCGGCGATGAACGCGCAGACGACGGCAAGCACGAGCTGGCTTGCCAACAGGCTACTGAGCACCAGACCGACGATTGCGCCGCTAACGGCGCCCGCCAGGACCATGGCAAGAACGCTCGCTGAAACGATGCCACTCCCGCGTTGCACATTCATTTCCCAGTCCCTCAGTGGCTGTGATCGAAACGCCAGGGGCGTGACGCTGACGCCCTTCTTAGGAGGCCCATGTTAGATCATCTCGGCCTGGAGAGATAGGAGAGGATCAGCCTATCGTCTTTCGTGGTTGATGTGGCACCCCGATGCTGTGCCACAGCGGTCCTTGCTCAAGCGGTTTGCAGAGGACAAGGCACGTAGGGCGCAGCGCAGAGCCTTTCGCTGGCCACACGAACCATCCTCCCAGGTCGGCGCACGTTAGCAACCTGTACGTGGCCGAGGAGACCGCGCGCTAGATCAGCGAAATCGACAGCGAACGCACCCGACTCACAGCGCGTCGCACATCTCGCGTGCGATCCGCATTGCACGCTCGCTCGCCGCAAACCATCGCACGTTACGCACGAAAAGCAGATCGTCGAGAGCAGATCGCAACCGGCGCCGCGCAGCGCTGACGGCCGACTGTGTTATTCCTCGCCGCTCTGGGCCCCGATTCAAGCCGCACCGCTGCGGGTCAGCGGCGCGTAACAAGCAACCCCGCCAAGTCGCCCTCAACGGCGCCGAAGTACCAGCGATCTCGCGAAAGTCGAACAGGAGGCGGCACCCGCTCAGGGCGAGGTCGCCGGAGCCTATGGCGACAACAGCAGGGCATGCGGCCACAGCTATGGCACCGGAACGTTGACCACGCTGCATGCTCCGGGTGCCATTGAGACCGATGCCGCCGCCATCAACGACCGTGGGGGGTGTCGCCGGATACTACGGGGACAGCAGCGGGGGGCGCGCCTTCGTGGCAACTCCCGAGGGCGGTGAGGCAACCGCCGCTGGCTTCGGGCTCGGGCAGGTGTTGTCTGCGCGCGCCAGGGCGGCGTGAACGACTTGCCTCCTGGTCTCCGGGGCATCAGGGAGGGAGCACCGCATGCCGCGAACGGCCCGGGCCTGATGGATCGAACGCCCGCTGCCGGCGCGCGCTTCGCTTCGTTCGGCGGCCTGGCAAGCGACCCAACGGCGAGGCGGGCGTGGTTGCACGCCGGCGCCACGCCGTCGGGCGCCGGCTAGGGCCAGACGGCCGGTTGTCGACATCGAACTGCGGGTGTCGCGTTGCCGAAAAATGATGAAACCGGCAGACCGAGGGACATCAGGGTGATTTGATTGCCGTAAAATCGGCGACGCTGTGGGTTACGATTGCCATTCCGGCCATGGGGTGCGGAACGACCTCGTTGGCGCAAGGCCCCTTGGCGAGGAACGAGGGGGTATTGGCGCATCCGCCAACGGCTGAGCCGCTAAATAGGTTGCCACGGGATCAGCAAGGTATCCGCTGCGACAATCCCGCCGTAACAGCGCAATCAACGAGGGCAACATGGACACAATCACCTTCACGAAATCCCCGGCGCCAGCGTGGCTGCTGGCGATGTGGAAAGAAATCGACGACAAGACCTTTGGTAAGGGTTTCGAGTGCTTCGCCGACGATGCAGTTTGCAACCTCGGTGTTGCCGACTGGCACGGGCGCGAGGAGATCCGAAATAACCTGCGGCAGTTTATCGACAAGGGCTTTACTGCACAACACGATGTTGTGGAGTATTGGGATAGCCCCTTGTTGAAGGTCTTTCATGGCAAGGTTGGCATGACATTCGATGATCCGACCATCAAGCCCGTGAGACCTACAATGACGCATTTCTTTTATATGGATGAAACGGACCCGACTAAGGTCAAGCGCTGGATCGGCTCGGTCGGTCCGACCGGATTTTAAATCGCTGAACCATCGGCAGCCACCACTGACCTTTCTGGGCGCGAATCCGGAGCGCGCTCGCCGCCACAATCAACATGCGATCTGGGATCGGGGCGGCCCTGACGGCCGCCTCGATTTCAATTCCTGGCAGCGGACCGTATCGCGCTGAGGCAATTGGTGAGACTGAAAAACAAGAACATTCGCCCTCCGGCATGAGGGGAGCAAGCAGGATCGGCATGCCGACGAGATGATGGCGCTGATCACGGCGGACGGACTAGCGCGGCACCTCGAGCGGCGCGGCTTTGTGGTCATGACGCGTCCGCCGGCAGCGACGCTGAGCGCGTTGGATCACCCGCATCCGCATCGGGGCTGATCCGCTATGGCGGATGGCATGAACGACAGCGGAGTGGTTTTTGCCATTGGGCTTTGGCGTTGCGGCTTCGTGGCTTTGGCAACGCTATCAATGGATGATTGACGAGGCCAATGAGGGAGGTAACGCCCTCCCCGTTGTCGTTTACTTGCTTAAGATGCATGACGCAGGCGCCAGCCCGAACAGCGCTGCCTTCGGCGAGCTGCAGCAATACGGCCTGGATGGTTCGCCCCCGTTGCCGCTGGCGGAGGTTGGTCACTCTGGTTTGGCAAAGGCAGGCCAGAGGATGGCAAGACGGTATAAGTCTGGTCCTCCGTGGCCAAGTGTGAGCGGCCGTGTTTGACTGTGGGCCGGGAGTTGATCGCGATGTTGTTGTCCCGGCGTTGCTTTGCCCTGGTCAGTCTACTTGCCGCCGCCCATACGCCGGCGCTTGCCACTCTCGAGCAAGGAACGGAGGCCGCGGACAGCGTGCCGCCGGGTCAACTCCTCGTGGCAGCGCCCGGCATGGGCGATCCCCGATTTGCTGGCAGCGTCATGGTGATGATCCAGCACGGGGTCGGGGGCGCGCTTGGCGTTGCCATTAACCGCCCTATGGCCGACCGACCGATCGCTGAGCTGTTGCGGGCGTTCGGCGAGGACCCGGGAGATGCAAAAGGGTCGGTCACGGTGTTCTTGGGCGGACCCGTGGAGCCGTCGGTCGGATTTGTCGTCCACACCAGAGATTATCATCCCGCCGCAACGCTCGTGCTGGATGACCACTTGGCGGTTACCTCGCCGCGCTTGGTATTGCGAGATATTGCCGCCGGATACGGCCCTCGCAAGTACTTGATTATGCTGGGTTATGCCGGCTGGAGGCCGAACCAGCTTGAAGCCGAGCTATCACTAGGCGCCTGGGTGACGG
>JASHVB010000589.1 GCA_030039695.1 Acetobacteraceae bacterium | reverse complement strand
CGTCGGATGACAGGGCAAGTTCTCGCGGTCGGTCAGCCAGCGCCGGTCCGATGGGGCCGGAATCGTCACCCACGCCGGCGTGCTCGACGGCGCGGTAAGATGCGCGACCGAAGTCGCGACCAACATCACCAGGTCGGGCTGCGTCATCGGGCGCTGGTCAATCGCCGCGCGCTGAGCCACGCTGGCGTCATCACCGTCGGGAGGAGACGCCATGTCGCAGATCACGCTTGGGCAGGCACAGACAATCATCAGCGCCGGCCTCGCGGCGGCGAGGGAGAAGAAGTTTCAGCCACTGGCGATCGTGGTGCTGGACGCACGCGGCGTGCTGAAGGCGTATGCCGCCGAGGACGGCACCAGCTTGCGCCGCGCGGAGATCGCCACCGGCAAGGCGCACGGCGCGCTCGCGTTCGGCGTCGGTTCGCGCACGCTTGGCAAGCGGGCGGAGGAACGGCCGCATTTCATCGCCGCGGTGACGCATGTCGTGGGCGGCATGCTGGTGCCGGTGCCGGGTGGCGTGCTGGTGCGGGGGGCCGATGGGTCGATCGTCGCGGCGGTGGGGGTTTCTGGCGACACATCGGACAACGACGAGGCGGCCGCGCTGGCCGGGATCGCGGCGGCGGGATTGAAGCCGGATCCGACGTAACAAGACCGCACCAGCGCAAAGCGCGGGTGGGGTCTGTAGGCTCCGTCAACCCCACCTCCGGCGGTCGCATTCCATCCAGCGAGGGAGACTCACGCAGATGATCCCGAAGAAGCATGGCTGCCGGTGGTTGCACACCAAAGACGCGGGTTCCACGTTGTGCGCCACGCCCTGGTAGACGCGGCGGCACAATTCTGCCGAGGCCTCGCGGACGGCACTCTGCACGTCGGCGACGCAATCCTCGCGCACAACGTTGCCGTCAATGCGGACGTCGCCGACGCTGGCGCCTAATCGACGGCCGAACGCGCCGGCGCTACGCTGGACCGGACGTCCGATGGGAGAAAGCGCCAATGATTACGAAGTTCGACAGTTCCTACGCTGGCCATATCGACATGGACGACCTCGGCTATGGCGGCATGCCGGTGAACGACCGGCGCTATCCGAACGAGCTTCTCGCTTCCGCGCTGCACAAGGCGGAAGAGATGGCGAAGCTGCTCGATCGCATGGGCTACAACGCGTTCTGGATGGCAGAGCACCACTTCCAGCCGGAAGGCTATGAGTGCATCCCCAACGTGCTGCTGATGGCGCTGCACCTGACGCACATCACCAAGAACCTGAAGATCGGATGCGGCTTCAACATTACGCCAATGTGGCACCCGCTCCGTCTGGCCGAAGACTACGCGATGGCGGATATCCTGTCAGGCGGACGTGTCATCTTCGGGGTTGGCCGCGGCTATCACACCCGGGAAGTCGAAACCTTCGGCACGCCGCTGCTCGACCAGGCCGCGAACCGCGAGCTGTTCGAGGAGCAAGTCGATTTGATTTTCCAGTCGTTCAACGAGGAATCGTTCAGCCATCGCGGCAAGTACTACACGATCCCGCCGGAGGTGCCGTATCGCGGCTACACCCTGAAGGAGATCACACTTGTGCCGCGTCCCGCGCGTCTGCCTGTGGAATGCTGGCAACCGATCCAGGGCGGCACGCAGCGTGCGTTCGACTTCATGGCGAAGCACGGAATTTGCGGCGTCATCGGCGGAGGCTCAGCGGAAGGCGGCGCGGTCGATCGTCACATGGTGGCGTTCCGTGATGCCTATGCGCGCGCGGGAAAGCTGATCGAGCTCGGCGAGAGGCTGTCGCTCGGGTATCAGTTCTTCATCGCGAAGAGCCGTGAAGAGGGGATGCGCGAAGCCGCGAAGTACTACGAAGAGAATCTGAAGATGTTCGGTGAACTGCGTCTGGTGCGCGCGCTGAGCGATGAACAGATTGCGGCGATGCGGATGAGAGCGCCGACGATGAAGCTGCCGACGATCGAGGACGCGGTAAAGGCGGGCGGGTTTTTGACGGGAACGCCGGACGACATTATCGGGCAATTGAAGGCGGTGGAGCAGCGGTACCCAGGGCTGGAGCGGGTGACGTGCAGCATGTCGATCGGCGTGCCGCTGAATGTCGCACTGGAGCAATTGCAGCAGTTCGCGGAGGACGTCGTGCCGGCGTTCAAGGGGCCGAAGGGATTCGCGAATTAACAACCTCGCTCGCACCTCACCCGGGCGAAATCGAGGCGCACTGTGAGCATCGAGCGTGACGGTATTGGCCACGCACGCAATGTGGAGCGACGTGCGTCCCCCATACCCTCGCCCGGTGCCGTTGGCCCGGCGCGGGTACGGATCATCCTCGGACATGATTATGACACCGCAACGCATGAGTTCGGACACGATAAACAGCGCGGGGTTTTGTCTCCGGCAATGCCCTTGTTGCGGCCGGTTGTGGTCGTGGTGCCGCGCGCGCAGGAGGTCCAGGGACCTAACGGTCGAACCGTCGTCCGCAAGGCTGATCGCGGTGAACGGGTACGTGGTATGGCGCGGCACATGGTGGCGCGTTTCGTTCAGCACTGTGCGGCGGTTGTTGGTGACGATGCCAATTCCGAGCGGCAGCGGCCCGGTGAAGTTGCCGGATCGGCCTATGCGTGGGCCATGAGCAATATGACCGCGCCGCCGGCCAGCAGGGCGAGCGGATGTATGCGGCCGAACGCAAATGCCAGCATCGATGCCACAGAAATCGCGTAGGCCGGCCATTCGTGCTCCGTGCCACGCATGAGGCCGAGCCCGCTGCCGAAGGTCAGACCGATCGCGACCGGCGCCAGTGCTCGTTCCAGCAGAACGCGCCACTCGGCGTGCACGGCGCGGTGCCAGAGGCGGGAGGCGACGTAGGCGAGCACGCTGGACGGGCCGAACATCGCCAGGAACGCGACCGCCGCGCCGGGCAGGCCGGCGACACTCTGGCCGATCAGCACGACGATCAGCGATCCCGGACCAGGTGCTGCGCGGGAGATGGCGAAGAAGCTGAGGAATTCGTGCGCGCTGATCCAGTGGTGCACGTCCACCGCCGCGCGCTGCATGTCCGGCAGCACACCGGTACCGCCGCCGAATGCGAGCAATGAGAGGCCGCTAAACAACAGGGTGAGCTGGAGCAGCGCGGGCAGCATCAGCGGCGTTCCATCCAGGAGATCAACAGGCTGATCGGCAACATGATGGCGAGCACGTGGAGCAGCGGAACGCCCGCCACGCCGATCGCCAGCGCGATGATGGCGGTCACCGCAGCGGGCAGGATGCGGCGGATATGCAGGCGCCCAAGCTGGATTCCGGTGCCGAGGTTCAGGCCGATCGCAGCCGCGCCCATGCCGGTGAGCGTGGTCGACAACAGGGCGCTGCCTGGCATGCCGCGCGTGCGCAGGAAGATTGCGCCGAGCGCGAGGACGATGGCGATCGGCAGCGCGTTGAGGCCGGTCACGGCGACGATGGCGCCCGGGATGCCGCGGAGCTGCGCGCCGATGAATACGGTCAGGTTCACGTTGGTCGCGCCGGGCAAAAGCTGCGACAGGGCATAACCGGAAAGAAACTGCTGGTCGTCGAGCCACGCCCGGCGCTGCACCACCTCGCGGCGGATCCAGGCGGCGAGGCCGCCGCCGAAGCTCATCAGGCCGATGCCGACGAAGCCCAGGAAGAGCGCGGCCAGCGTTACGCGGGACGGTGGTGGATTTGCCATTCCGGCATTGAAGCGGGTACCGCGAAGGAGGGACAGCGGCGGCCGGACATGCGGTGACGGCGTGGATGGCCGGGACAAGCCCGGCCATGACCAATGCGCTATTCGGCGGCTGCGCGCAGCGGTGGCGCCTGGATATAACCCTCGGCCAATCGACGCCCGGTCTCACGCAGCAGCTTGCGGTCGAGCTCGGGCGTTTTCGCCGGCGGCACGCGTACCACGGTGTCGTTGCAATAGGTCCGGATCGGGCCGCCGCCGCGGCGGAACAATGCGTCGGGATCGCGGCCAGCCTTCACCGCGCGGATGCCCCGGCGGATCTGATTGCGGAACAGGGTGATGCCGCGGTCAGTGGTGCCGAGGTGTTCGAGCTTATGCACCGCGACCGGGCGCTGCGACACCTGGGCTTCAAAATCCTGCGGCCGGCGCTGACTTTCCTCGTAGGTGGGGGCCGCGAGCTGGCCCGGCAGCATGGCTCCGCGATCGGCCCACCAGTCCGGCGTGGCCTCGCCCTCGGTCTCACTGACATGGCGCAGCTCGATGAGCTGCGTGTTGGTGTTATCGATCGGCACGATCCAGCGGCTCATCATCGGGCCGCTGAACGGGTGCGGCTGCTGGCCGGTTTCCCAGATCGGGGCGACCTGCTGGAGGTTGGGCAGCACGTTCTCCACCATGCGCGCCCAGAGATTGTCGCCGACGCGGCGCGTGGCGATGTAGATGATGCCCACAGGGGTTTCGGCGAAGTCGAGTTCCGGGAGTACACCGAATTCAGCGGTGAACACCGCGCCGCTGACGATCGTGTGGAGGAATGCGGTGTGCACCGGGTCCATCGAGTTTTCCAAAATCTGCAGCCAGTTGCAGGGGTAATGGTATTTCTGGCCTGCAATGACGCGATAGCCGGGGCGGCTCAGGCTGTCGTAATTTGGGAAGGCGGGCATCTGCTCTGGGGGGCCCAGATAGGCGAACACGAGCCCATGCGCCTCATGCACGGGGTAGGCACCGTGGAATAGGCGGTCCTTCAGCCTGCTGGTGGCCGGTTCGCCTGGGGTCTCCAGTATCGTGCCATCCACGTCGAACAACCAGCCGTGGTAGCAGCAGCGGATGCCCTTGTTGCCGATCAGTCCGAATTCCAGCGACGTGCCACGGTGCGAGCAGTGCCGCTCGAGCACGCCGACCTGGCCGGCGCCATCGCGGAAGGCGACCAGTTCCTCGCCGAGGATGGTGACGGCGAGCGGCAGGTCCTTGAGATCATCGCCATAGCAGACCGGCTGCCAGAAGCGACGCAGGTATTCCCCGCACGGCGTATCCGGGCCGACATGCGTCAGCTCGGTATCTTCGTGCGGCACGTGGCGATGATGGTAACCGCTGTAGCGCGACTTCAAGAACGGCGCCTTGGCGGGCATAGCAGCCTCCTTGTCCGTTGATGCGGGGTCGGCGTCGGTGTTACAATGGTGAACCAGCGCGAACTGCGACGTCAACAATGGTAACAGTGCCGCCTCTTCTTAGGGCGCCAAAAACGTGACCCGTTGACCCTTCCCCTCTTCCTCTCCGCACCGGGAGGGGAGACCGGCCTGCCGTCGGCGCTCATGCTTCGCCGGGCGGCTGCGGCGGGAACGCTCATCGTGCGTTACTTCGGTCAGATATTGGGCGGCCCACGGCCAGTCCTGCTGCGGCGAGAATACTGGGTATGTGCCCAATGATGTCTCCGATTCCCCGTGGCAAGAAACGGTTCTATCGTTAGCCATCGGAGGTAGCCTCCTCTCACCCGCGCGAGCATGCAACCAGCGCATCTTTGGGACCGTCGGCGGGACACAACCCCAGGAGCAGGGCGCTGGTCGGTGCAGGATTAAAACCCGCCGATTGCACGTTCATTTCAAGGGAGGATGACAAGGGTTACGATTGTCACGAGGTCCAACGGTTAGCGACCGCCACAGCAGCGACACCGATGAGGCGTAGTGCGGGTATTCATCGATCGTCACCTAATCTGACTTCTGGGATCGGTCGGTGTCTTCGGTCGATTCCGACAGCACTTCGATCACCGGGGGGGCGATCGGAGACCACCGCGATATCCGCGCCGGACGGCCAGCATAGGCTCCGGCGCGTCCATGAGCCTGCTGAACACGTGGTCTGGCGCGCGCGTGTCGAATCCGCGCCGCAGTCACAGCGTCCGCCGCGCCGTCGAAGAGCCGACAACGGCATGACGGATGGCGCCGCCACTCCAAGCAACTTAGCCGCTGTCATCCGCCGCGGTGCGTGCTCGAACAAGGCTGGCGCCAAGGCTGGGCGGGAAATGTCGGCACAGCTACCGCGCAACGCCACCGGTCCGGTTGGTCAGCACTGCGGCGCCTTGCAGGCGGCCCGCACGCAGATCGTCGAGCGCATTATTGGCGTCCTCCAGCGCGTACGGCAGCGAGCGCGTCTTGACCGGGACTCGTGGTGCCAGCGCGAGAAACTCCTCGCCGTCTCGGCGCGTCAGGTTGGCAACTGAGCGGACCACGCGCTCGCCCCATAACAGGTCATAGCTGAAGCTTGGAATCGGGCTCATGTGTATGCCGGCGCAGACCACCGTGCCGCCGCGCTCCACCGCGCGCAACGCCGCCGGCACCAGAGGTCCGACCGGCGCGAAGATGATCGCCGCGTCCAGCGGTTCCGGCGGAGCACCATCCGACCCGCCAGCCCATACCGCGCCGAGCTCGCGCGCAAAGGCCTGCGCTTCGCTGTCGCCCGGACTGGTGAACGCGAACACGCTGCGGCCCTGCCAACGCGCCACCTGCGCGATGATGTGCGCCGCGGCACCGAAACCGTACAGCCCCAGCCGCTTGCCCTCGCCCGCCATGCGCAGCGCGCGGTAGCCGATCAAGCCGGCGCACATCAACGGCGCTGCTTCTACGTCGGAATAGAGTGGCGGAATGGCGAAGCAGAAGCGTTCATCGGCGACAGTATAGTCAGCATAGCCGCCATCGATCTGGTAGCCGGTGAAGCGGGCCTGTGCGCATAAGTTTTCGCGGCCTGAGCGACAGAACTCGCAGCTACCGCAGGCAAAGCCGAGCCAAGGCACGCCGACGCGGTCGCCGATCGCGAATCGCTCTGCGCCCGGAGCGCGCGCGGCGACGGTGCCGATGATTTCGTGTCCGGGGATCAGCGGCAGCTTCGGCTGGGTCAGCTCGCCATCCACCACGTGCAGATCGGTCCGGCAGACAGCGCAGGCCCCCACCTGCAGCAGTAGCTGGCCCGGGGCCGGCGCGGGCGCGGCGATCGCCGTCAACCGCAGCTTCTGGTGCGGGGCGTCCAGGATCATGGCGCGCATCGAAACCCTCCATCGGCAATTGATCGTCCAGCCCGGCCGGAGCGATCATAGCCCCGAGCGATCCCACATGGAGGGTGCGCATGCCCGACACACAACCCGCCGTGACCGTCCGCCAGTCCTGGGCCGCCGGCCTGACGCACGTGCCGTTCTGGGTCTACCAGGACCCGGACGTGCTGCGCGCCGAACAACAGAGCGTGTTTGAAGGGCCGGTGTGGAATTACCTCTGCCTGGAGGTGGAGCTTGCCAACCCAGGTGACTGGCGCACCACGTTCGTCGGCGCCATGCCGGTGGTGGTGGCACGCGACACCGATGGCCGAATCGCCGCGTTCGAGAACCGTTGCGCACATCGCGGCGCGCTGATCTGCTTCGAGGACGGCGGCACCGGCGCCAAGGACTTCACCTGCGCGTATCACGCTTGGCGCTACGACCTGCGCGGCACCCTGCAATCCGTCGCTTTCCAACGTGGGGTCGGCGGCAAGGGCGGCATGCCGGACGGCTTCCGCATTGCCGACCATGGACCCCGCAAGCTGCGCACGACGACGTTCCAGGGCCTGGTGTTCGGCACGTTTAGCCCGGAGACGCCGGATTTCGAGACTTTCATCGGCCCTGCGGTCGCCGCGCGTTTGCGCGTCGCCGCAAGCCGCAAGCTAGAGATTATCGGCCGCTTCACTGAGGTGCTGCCGAAT
>JASHVB010000588.1 GCA_030039695.1 Acetobacteraceae bacterium | reverse complement strand
TGGGCTCCGCTTTGTCCGCAAGTTGTTTGCCGCTCCGGCGCTGGCGAAATACATCGCGATGGAGACTCAGCCTGGCGCCGATGTGCAATCCGACGATGAGTTGCTGGATTATCTGCGGCAGAACGGGTCCACGGTGTTCCATGCGACCAGCACGTGCCGGATGGGGCCGGACCCAACGTCGGTTGTTGATAGCCGGCTCCGCGTGCACGGGCTGGACCGGTTGCGCGTTATCGACGCGTCGGTCATGCCGACGGTGACGTCGACCAACACGAATGCGCCTACAATTATGATCGCGGAGAAGGGTGCATCGATGATCCTCGAGGATGCGCGTCCATAACACCTCGACCGCGCTAAACTGCCTGGAGGCCGTTATTCCGACACCCGTCCGTGCTTGGCGATGAACTCGGGAAAAGCATCCTCGGCTTTCGCGCCGCGCATCACATGCGTGGTGTAGTGTTGCTCCTCCGCCCACTGTCCCTCCAGGCCTTTAGCCTTCTGCCTCAATAGCAGCGCCTTCACCCCCATCACCGCGCCGCGATGGTTTCCGGCGATCATCTTCGCCAGTTCCATCGTCTTTGTGCGTAATTGCGCCCGCGGGACCAGGTGATTGAGCAAGCCGATGCGAAATGCTTCCTCTGCCTCGACGATTCGCGCGGTGAACAGCAGCTCTTTCGCTATCGGCCAGCCGACCTGGTTGGGAAGCGTCCAAGTGCTGTTGATCCGCCCATACGCCGCAGCGAGAAATCGGAATCTGCTCGCCTCACATCCCACGCGCATATCGAGCGACGACGCCAGCACCGCTGCGCCGCCGTATGCCAGCCCATTCATCATGCCGATCACCGGCTTGGCGCACGCGCTGATCTCGTAGCTGTTCCGTGGATTGCGCATCGCATCGAGTTGCTCTTGCGTATACCGCGCATCGTCCGCACGTTGCTCATGGATGTCGCCACCGGCAGAGAACGCGCGTTCGCCCGCACCGGTGACCACAATGCAGCCGACCGTGTCATCTGCCCCAAATTTCTTCACCGCATCGTGCAGCTCACGCGAAAGCTGACGGTTCATCGCATTCAGCACGTCGGGTCGGTTCAGTGTGACGACACCCACGCCGTCTTCCACTTCCGTCAGGATCGTCTCATAAGCCATCGCGTCCTCCGATGTTTCTGGGATTCGGTGTGTTGGTGCGTCAGCTGGATAGGCAATGGTAGAGGGCTACCGACCGATGACGCGCCGAGCAATTGCCATGCGGTGCACCTCGGACGGACCTTCATAGACGCGCATCGTGCGTACCTTCTGCGCAAAAAGCTGCAGCGGCAGTTCCTTAGCCACTCCCATTGCACCGAAGGTCTGCATGGCGTGATCGACCGTTTCGGTAGCCATCTCAGTGCCATACAGTTTTACCATGGATGCTTCGGCCCGCACGTCCTTGCCAGCGTCGGACTTCGCCGCGGCGTCGTAAACCATTAGACGGCAGGCGTGGATTTTCATCGCAGCCTCCGCGATCCACCACTGGATTGCCTGCCGGTCCGCGAGCCGTGCGCCGAACGTCACACGCTGCTTCGCATGCTCGGTCATCATCTCCAGCGCCCGGCGGGCAATACCGACGCACCACGCGCCGATCTGAATGCGTCGCACCGTCAGGCGCAACTGCATCGGTGCGAAGCCCTTGCCTTCCACGCCCAGCAATTGCCTCGCGGGAATGCGGCAATCCTCGAACACCAATTCGTAGGTGCGCTGGCCGCCGAGCATGGGGATCTCGCGCTCGATGATGAACCCGGGCGTGCCACGCTCGAGGATGAACGCTGTAACCCCTTCGTGCCGCTTGCCCTCACCGGTACGCGCCATGACGATCAGGAAATCCGCCTCCGGCACGCGGCTGACCCAGATCTTGCGGCCGTTGATCACCCAGTCGTTGCCGTTGCGTACTGCGCGCGTTGTCATCGCGGCGGGATCGCCGCCGGCGCCGGGTTCCGAGATTGCAATCGCCGAATGTGCTTCGCCGCGCGCGTACGGCTCCAGGTATTTCTTGCGTTGTTCGTCGTTGGCGACGGCCCGCAGCATGTGCAGGTTCGGGCTGTCGGGCGGGAAGGTGAACGGGACACAGCTACGGCCTTGCTCCTCGTAGACGCCGATCAGCGCGGTGGTCGGCAGATTTGCGCCGCCGAACTCCTCCGGCACGTCCAGGCCCCACAGGCCGAGTTCGCGGCACTTGTCCAACAGGCCGGCTTCCTCCTCGGCGGTCAGCGCGGATTTCTGGCCGGACATTTCCCGGGCGAGCACGGCCTTCTCCAGCGGGATCAGCTCGCGGTCGACGAATTTCGCGACCAGGTCCTGCAGCATCCGGTGTTCTTCGGACAGTTCAAACATGAGGGTCGTTCCTACGTGGCGTTGGCAGCGAGCAATGGCCAAGGCCGCCGTCTGGTCAAGTCGCCGCACGGCCATCCGAATTGAATTTTGCACCGCACAATGCTACCAGGGAGGTGTGAGCGACCGTCCCCTCCTGCAGGTCACCGGGTTGAAGAAGCACTTCCCGATCCACGGCGGGTTGCTGGGGCAGGAAACCGCGAAGGTTCACGCGGTGGATGGCGTTACGTTTGATATCGGGCGGGGCGAGACCTTGTCCCTGGTGGGCGAGTCCGGCTGCGGCAAGTCGACCGTCGGCAAGGCCATCCTGCGTCTCTACGAAGTGAGCGCCGGAGAGGTCTACCTGGACGGCAAGCGCATCGACAACATGTCACCGCCGCGGTTGCGCGCGATGCGCCGGCGTGTTCAGGTGGTGTTCCAGGATCCGTTCTCCAGCCTTAACCCGCGCATGAAGGTGCGCGACATCCTGGCAGAACCGATCAGCAATTTCGGCCTGGCGAAAACGCGCGCGGAACTTGGTGAACGCATCGCCGACCTGATTGACAAGGTGCGGCTGCCGCGCGACGCGCCGGACCGTTATCCGCACGAATTCTCTGGCGGCCAGCGCCAGCGCATCGGCATCGCTCGCGCTTTGGCGCCCGGTGCCGACCTGATCATTTGTGACGAGGCGGTGTCCGCACTGGACGTCTCGGTCAAGGCGCAGATCATCAACCTGCTGGTGGATCTACAGGACGAGCTTGGCCTGGCGCTGCTGTTCATCAGCCACGACCTTGCGGTCGTGGAGCACCTGACGCATCGAGTCGCGGTCATGTACCTCGGCAAGATTGTCGAACTCGCGGACCGGCGCACATTGTTCGCGAAATCGCACCATCCCTATACGCGAGCGCTGCTGTCGGCGGTGCCGGTGCCGGACCCCACCGTCAAGCGCCAACGCATCATCCTGACCGGCGACGTGCCGAGCCCGATCAACCCGCCATCCGGCTGCCGCTTCCATACGCGCTGTCCGTTCGCGTTCGCTCGCTGCCGGACGGAGGAGCCGGTGCTGCGGCCAGTGGGCGACGGCCACATGTCGGCCTGCCATCTTGAGCATGTGCCGGGCGGCGATGTCGTGCCGATGGCGGCGTAATTCCACCCCCTCATTCCCGTCAGCCTTTGCGTCGTAAGCCCCCGACAGGCGGCCGTGAACGTCCCGGGCCGTATCGGCGAGCGGGACGCGTTTGCTGGCCTCGTCGCGTGTCTGGAACTCGGCATCGTGCAGCACGATCGCGTCGCGGTCGACCTTGCTCGCGAAGCATTCCTCTGCTTCGGCAGGCGCCGTCGACCCGCGCGACCGAACCGCGACGATTTCGGTTCTGACCCCCCGGCAAAAACCCGCCGCAACCCACTCTTGTTCAACGACTTCGACGTCCCTCGCACTGGCGTAACCGCCGCCATTGCAGCACCTCCCGCTTGACCATTTCCCGCTGCCGCGACCAAACTCCGGCCCACTGGCCGCCTGGGAGAGCAACCTCGGCGGCCTCATCTGTCGCCACAAAGCGAGAATGGAAGGGAGCGCGCGCATGCCTCAGGTCACGCTGACGGTAAACGGCAAATCGCACACGGTGGATGTCGAAGGCCGCACATTGCTGGTCGAGCTGCTGCGCGAAAAGCTGGGTCTCACCGGTACGCATGTCGGCTGCGATACCAGCCAGTGTGGCGCGTGTGTCGTGCACGTGGACGGCATCTCGGCCAAGTCCTGCACCATGCTAGCGCTGCAGGCCGATGGCTGTGCCATCACCACGATCGAGGGCCTCGCCGCGGCTGACGGGACGCTGCATCCGATGCAGGAGATGTTCCGCGAGCATCACGCCCTGCAGTGCGGGTTCTGCACGCCTGGCATGGTGATGTCGGCGATCGACATGGTGAACTCGCATCCCGACGGTCTGACAGAGAAGCAGATCCGCGAGGGCCTGGAAGGCAATCTCTGCCGTTGCACGGGCTACCATAACATCGTGAAGGCGATCGCCGCCGCTTGGCCGCTGATGCACCAGAAGGCCGCCGCAGCCGAATAACCGGCGCCTCGTACAGGGAGAACGTCAATGGCATTCGATGGCATCGGAGCCTCGGTTCGCCGCAAGGAGGATGCGCGCTTCCTCAGCGGCCGTGGCCACTACACGGACGACATCAACCGCCCTGGTCAGGTCCACGCCTTTATCAAGCGTTCCGACCGGCCGCATGCGAAGATCAACAACATCGATACGTCCGCCGCGGCGATGGCGCCTGGTGTGCTGGCCGTGTACACCGGTGCGGACATGGCGGCCGACAATGTCGGCGGCTTGCCCTGTGGGTGGCTGATCCACAGCAAGGACGGCTCGCCGATGAAGGAGCCGCCGCATCCGGTGATCGCGGTGGGCAAGGCACGGCATGTCGGCGATCCGGTGGCCGTGGTCGTCGCCGAGACGAAGCAGCAGGCGAAGGATGCCGCCGAGCTGGTGAACATCGACTATACTGACATGCCCGGCATCGCGACAATGCAGGATGCGCTGAAACCTGGTGCAGCGCTGGTGCACGACGACGCCCCAGGCAACCTCTGCTACGACTGGCACATCGGCGACAAGGCCGTGGTGGATGGCGTGTTCGCGAGTGCGGCGAAGGTCGTCAAGCTGGAGCTTACCAACAACCGCCTAGTGCCGAACGCGATGGAGCCGCGTGCGGCTCTCGGCGACTTCGATCCGGCCAGCGGCGATTACACGCTCTACACCACCAGTCAGAACCCGCATGTGATTCGCCTACTGATGGGCGCATTTGTCCTGCACATCCCGGAGAATCGCCTACGCGTGGTGGCGCCGGATGTCGGCGGCGGGTTTGGTTCGAAGATCTATCACTACGCCGAGGAGGCGATCGTCACCTGGGCCTCCGGCAAGCTACGGCGGCCGGTGAAGTGGACCGCGGAACGCAACGAAAGCTTCATGTCGGACGCGCATGGCCGCGACCATGTCAGCATTGCGGAAATGGCGGTGGACAAGGACGGCCATTTCCTCGCCCTGAGCGTATCCACGCTGGCCAACATGGGCGGCTATCTCTCGACCTTCGCGCCCTGCATCCCGACCTATCTCTATGCGACCCTGCTCGCGGGCGTTTACAGAACGCCGGCGATCTACTGCGAGGTAAAGGCGGTATTCACCAACACGGTGCCGGTCGATGCCTATCGCGGCGCCGGGCGTCCGGAAGCAACGTACCTGCTGGAACGGCTGGTCGATGCCGTCGCGAAGGACACCGGCATCGATCGGGTCGAGCTGCGCCGCCGCAATTTCATCGCACCAGACGCCTTCCCGTACCAGACGCCCGTTGCGCTGCAATATGACAGCGGCAACTACCAGGCGACGTTGGACGCCGCGCTGCAAGCCGCCGACGCGACCGGCTTCGAATCGCGGCGCGCGGCGGCGAAGGCACGCGGCCGGCTGCGCGGCATCGGCGTTTCTACCTACATCGAAGCCTGCGGCATCGCACCGTCTGCGGTGGTGGGATCGCTCGGTGCGCGCGCGGGCCTCTATGAATGCGCCAACATACGTGTGCACCCGACCGGCAGCGTCACCGTCTATACTGGCGCACACAGCCATGGCCAGGGGCACGAAACGACGCTGGCACAGCTTGTCGTCGATCAGCTCGGTGTGCCCATCGACCAGGTTGAAGTGGTGCACGGCGACACCGACAAAATCCCATTCGGCATGGGTACCTATGGCAGCCGCAGCCTTGCGGTCGGCGGCACCGCCATGGTGAAAGCGATGGACAAGATTATCGCCAAGGGCAAGAAGATCGCTGCCCATCTGATGGAAGCGTCGGTGGACGACATTGAGTTCAAGGATGGCAAGTTCACTGTTTCCGGCACCGACAAGTCGAAAGCCTTGGTGGAAATCTCGCTCGCTGCCTACGTGCCGCACAACTACCCAATCGAGGAACTCGAGCCGGGGCTTGAGGAAACCGCTTTCTACGATCCGAAGAACTTCACCTTCCCGGCCGGCTGCCACGTAGCGGAAGTTGAGATCGACGTGGACACTGGCGTCACCGAAGTGGTCAACTTCGTTGCAGTCGATGACGTGGGCCGGGTGATCAATCCGATGATCGTCGAGGGCCAGGTCCAAGGCGGTGTGGCGCAGGGCATCGGCCAGGCGCTGTTGGAGAACGCGGTGTACGACGCGGATGGGCAACTGCTGTCTGGCTCGATGATGGACTACACCATGCCGCGTGCCGACAATCTGCCGAACATTAAGGTGGGCACGGAAGTCACGCTCTGCACGCACAATCCACTGGGCGTGAAAGGCTGCGGCGAAGTCGGTGCAATTGGCTCGCCGCCGGCGATTGTCAACGCGATCGTCGATGCGCTGAAGGACTACGGCGTGCGACACATTGACATGCCTGCCACGGCGCCGAAGCTGTGGTCGATCATCAACGCGGGCCGCTCCAGGCTGGCGGCCGAATAGGCAAGGCAAAAGGGAAGAGAACGATGTACGATTTTGCATATCAGAAGCCCGGCAGCCTGGCCGATGCGGTTGCCGCGCTGTCCGGCGATGCCGACGCGAAGGCGCTGGCCGGTGGCATGACGCTGATACCCGTGCTGAAGCAGCGGCTGGCCAAGCCAACCAAGCTGGTTGATCTGGCGAAGCTCGGCCTTGGTGGCGTCACCGTGTCAGGCAACGTAATCACGATCGGCGCGATGACGACGCACGTCACGGTCGCGAACAGCAAGGACGTGGCGGCGAAGTTTCCCGCGCTGGCGGCGCTGGCGGGCCATATCGGCGACGAGGCGGTGCGGCATCGCGGCACCATAGGCGGCAGCTTGGCCAACAACGATCCGGCGGCGGACTATCCGGCGGCGGTGCTGGCGACGGGTGCGACGATCATAACCAACAAGCGCTCGATCAAGGCCGACGATTTCTTCACTGGCATGTTCTCTACCGCGTTGGAACAAGGCGAGGTGATCACAGCTGTGGAGTTTCCGGTGCCGGAGAAAGCGGCATACGAGAAGTTCCCAAATCCGGCATCGCGTTATGCGATGGTCGGTGTCTTCGTGGCGAAGACTGGTAACGATGTCCGCGTTGCAGTCACCGGGGCAGGGCAGGACGGCGTGTTCCGCCACGCAGACATGGAGCAGGCCCTGTCGGCGAAGTTTTCCCCTGATGCGATTGCGGGGATTTCGACGCCGGTTGCCAACATGAACGGTGACATTCATGCGAGCCCGGAGTATCGCGCACATCTGGTCGGCGTGATGGCGAAACGTGCGGTGGCGAAGGCAGGCTGATGGTGCATGTTTCTGGCGCGGATCGGCCATAACGGCGGTCCGCCGCTCGATCCGGATCTCGATGATCCGAACGCCTCCTGGCGGTTGTTCTGCTGGAAGCGCGCGGTGAAACGGGCGTGGAAGACGCCCGTGCGAGAGATCGCGCTGCGGCGGCTGGTGCGTGCCGAGGCCCTCGGCATGACCTATCGGCAATATACTCTCGAGATTATGGAGCGCGGCGTCCATCTTTGAGCATGATCTCCGTCGGTTGGTGGCCGCGCCGGGTGCGCACTCCCAGCCATACATCGACCCGGCGTTTCCCGACCGGCCGCTGATGCTGCATGCCGCGCGTCCGGTGCATTTCGACTCCGACACGCCGTTATTGTTCGTGCATCACGGCGTTGGGCGGAACGGCGCGGCGTATCGCGACTACTGGCTGAATCTGGTGGACGAGGCTGGAATCTTCGCGATCTCCATCGAGTTTTCCGAGCAGTATTTTCCCGACTATCTGCGTTACCACTTTGGCAACATGCACAGCGAGGACGGTTCCGCGAATCCCCGGGAGCAGTGGACCTACGGCATCGACGAGCGGCTCTTCCTGGCGTTGCGCAAAGCCGGCGTGACCGCGCGGCGTCGATACGGCGAGTTCGGCCATTCTGCCGGCGGCCAATTTGTGCACCGCATGCTGTCGTTCGGTTGGCGCGAGCGTGTCGCGGTGGCGGTCGCGGCAAACGCTGGCACGTACGCGATGCCGGACCTGGATACCACGTGGCCGTTCGGGCTGGGTGGGGTGGGGCTCGATGTGGACGCGCTCCGCGAGGTTCTCCAGTTCCGCATCACGGTCATGGCCGGTACGGCGGACACCAAGGTAACCGGCCGGTTCTTTCCCAAAGGCCCGCGTTCAATGCAGCAGGGCACACATCGTTTGGAGCGGGCGCACAACTATGTCCGCGCAGGGCATGACGCTGCCGCGGTGCTCGGCACGCGGTGCGCCTGGACCGTGATCAACGTGCCCGATGTTGGGCATGACGGTGCGCGCATGTCGGCGGCCGCGGCGCCAATCTTGGCTGCCGCACTGCATGCGAGCGAGCTTCCAGTCCACGTGTCATTGCCAGAAGCGTAGCGACGAAGCGCTCTCCCACAGAGGCCTGCTTGCTTCCACGCAACCCGAAAACGGCCTACATCATTATCGAACCGGAAGGGGGATCTGGATCATGAGGCGTCGCGATGTACTGAAGGCCGGCCTGGCCGGGGCAACGGCGCTCGCCGCGCCGCGGATTGGCTGCGCTGCGGAAGCCAAGCAGATCACTTTCACGCCTCACGCCGACCTGGCCTCCATCGACCCGGTCTGGACCACCGCAGACATCACCCGGAACTTTTCGCTCGCCGTATTCGACACGCTGTATGCCTACGACGCAGAATTCAACGTTCAGCCACAGATGGTGGAAGGCGCGACCACATCGAGCGATGGCAAGCAGTGGGAACTGACGCTGCGCGACGGGTTGACATTCCACGACGGCGAGCCGGTGCTGGCCAAGGACTGCGTCGCTACCATTAACCGTTGGTCGAAGCGCAATCCGTTCGGCGACGCGCTGATGGCGCGTACCGACGAGCTGTCCGCTGCATCCGACAAAGTCATCCGCTTCCGGCTGAAGGAGCCGTTCGCGCCGCTACCGGCTGCGCTCGCAGAGGTTTACTGCGCGATCATGCCGGAGCGGATTGCCAAGACCGATCCCTACCAGCAGATCCCTGATGCCATCGGCAGTGGCCCGTTCAAGTATGTCGCGTCAGAACGCATTCCCGGCCAGCGCGTGGTTTATGAAAAGAACACCGCCTATGTCCCGCGTAAGACCGGCAGGCCGAGCTTCAATGCGGGTCCGAAGATCGTTTACGTCGACCGTGTTGTCTGGAACTTCATCCCGGATCCCGCCACCGCTTCAGCAGCACTGACACAGAAGGAGATCGACTGGTGGGAAAACCCGCAGATCGATCTCGTGCCGCAGCTCAAGCGGGACGAAGATCTGACCCTGACGGTAAAGGACCGAACCGGCGAAATCGGCTGTCTGCGCTTCAACTCCTTGCTTCCACCGTTCGACAACCCGGCGATCCGCCGCGTCGTCCTCGAGGCGATGGACCAGAAGGAGATCATGGAGGCGGTAGCCGGGTCGGATCCTGCGCTGATTAAGACAGATGTCGGCATCTTCGCGCCTGGCACGCCGATGGCCAGCACTGTTGGGGTCAACATCACCCGCGGGCCAAAGGATTACGACAAGCTCAAGGCGGACCTGAAAGCGGCTGGTTATAACGGCGAGAAGATCGTCATCCTCGCTTGCGCGTCTATTCCGGTAATCTACGCCGAAGCGCAGGTTGCCGAAGACTCGTTAAAGAAGATTGGCTTCAATACCGATTTCCAATCACTGGACTGGAGCACCGTTGTCGCTCGCCGTGCCAGCCAGCAGCCGATCGACAAAGGTGGATGGAACATCTTCTACACCTACCTTGGCGGGTTCGGTAACATCTCGCCCGCACCGAATATCGCCATCCGCGGCACCGGCGCCAAGGCCAATTGGTTCGGTTGGCCGACCGACGCCAAGATGGAGGACTTGCGCAATGCCTGGTTCAGCGCACCGAACATTGCCGTACAGAGCAAGCTGTGTGAGGAGATGCAGGCCCAATTCTGGAAAAATCCGCCCTATGTCCCGCTGGGTATGTATTTCCAGCCAACCGCCTTCCATAAGTACATGCAGGACGTGCGCGACGGCTGGCCGCAATTCTACGGCGTGAAGAAGATCGTGTAGCACGTGGCGCATCATGTTGTCGTCATTGGCGCGGGCGTCGTCGGCGCAGCCTGCGCCATCGAATTGCTGCGCGACGGCCACCGCGTCACGCTCGTCGAGCCTGGCACACCCGGCGATGTGCAGGCCGCTAGCTATGGCAATGGGACATTGCTCAATCCGAGCTCGGTCGTTCCGATGTCGGCGCCTGGCATCTGGCGCAAGGTGCCGGGTTATCTGGCTGACCCGCTGGGGCCGCTGACAATCCGATGGTCCTATCTGCCCAAATTGCTGCCGTGGCTGTGGCGGTTCGTGCGCGCCGGCGCAACGGAAGCGCGCGTCGCCGCGACGGCACGGGCACTGAAACCACTGCTTCATGAGGCGCCCGAGCGCCACCGGCGTCTCGCCGAGGAAGCCGGTGTTGGTGAGCTGATCAGGCGGCAGGGCGTATTATGTGTGTTCCCCAGCCGCGCGGACTTCGAGGCCGAAGAACTGTCGTGGCGCCTGCGTCGCGAAAATGGCGTGCAGTGGCTGGAACTTTCCGAAGATGACCTGCGTCAGCGCGAGCCGTCACTTGACCGGCGCTACAAGTTCGCACTCCTGATCGAAGGAAATGGTCAGTGTCGCGATCCCGGTGGATATGTCAGCGCGCTGGTGCGGCACGCAGGCTCGCTCGGTGCGGCGTGGCAGCGTGCGCGCGCGACCGGGTTCCGTATCGATGGTGGCAAGCTGCGCGCCGTGCGTACCGAGACCGGTGAGATCGAATGCGACAAGGCGGTGATTGCGGCGGGCGCCTATTCGAAACAGCTTGCGGCAGCGCTCGGGGATCGTGTGCCGCTGGAGACCGAGCGCGGCTATCATGTCGTGATCGAAAATCCCGAGGCGGAGCCGCGACTTCCGATCATGCCGAGCGACGGCAAGATGGCGTGCGTGATGACGCCGCAGGGATTACGCCTCGCCGGACAGGTGGAGCTCGCCGGCCTGGCAGCGGCGCCGAACTGGCGGCGTGCTGATGTGCTGCGGGATTTCGCGCGCAGGGTGTTCCCCGCATTGCCGGCCGATTTGCCGCCGGATCGCGTAAAGGTGTGGATGGGTCACCGGCCCTCGATCGCGGATGGACTGCCGTGCATCGGTCCTGCATCCGGCTGTGCGGATGTGATGCACGCGTTTGGACACGGACATGTCGGGCTGACGGCTGGAGCAGCGACAGGGCGACTCGTGGCGGACCTTATCAGCGGAATACCGCCGGAGATCGATCCTGCACCGTATTCAGCAGCGCGATTCCGGTGACGGAAACTCCCCGGTCCCTGCGGAAGAACCAGAGGAGGCGCGCGACCAACCGCGTTCGGCGGTTGCGTATACCTGGCCCCTTGTTCTCCTAACACGCAGAGAGGTTTGCGTACCGGCGGTTGCGCGAACTACGTCCCGGGTGGAATGTGCCGCCGTGAATGGCCGGTGAAAATCAGCCACAGCACGTGGTGCGTGAGCGGCCGGCCCCGTTGATCAAGAACGGCGTATCGGCGGCCATCGTCGATCACCCTCGAGGAGGAGAAGACCATGAGCGAGCTACAGACTTTCACCTTCGCCGACGATGGAGCTATCCCCAATTCGCGACTGCCGTTGCTGGTTTATCGCCGGGCGTTGCCGGCCGATCCCGCGGCGATCGAAGCCCATTTCGCCGCCAATCGCTGGCCGCCCGCCTGGCGCAACAGCGTGCATCCGTTCCAACATTTCCACAGCAATGTGCACGAGGCACTGGGCTGTGCGCGCGGCCGCGCCAAGGTGCAGTTCGGCGGCCCAAACGGTCCGGCGGTCGAGATCGAGGCGGGAGATGTGGTCGTGCTGCCGGCGGGTGTCGGGCATTGCCGTCTTGAGAAGTCCGACGATTTCCTGATCGTCGGCGCATATCCAGAGAATGCGGCGAGACCGGACCAGTATCGCGGCGATCCCGCGCAGCATGACGGCGCCGTGCGAAATATTGTGAAGGTGCCGACGCCGGGTGCGGATCCGGTCAGCGGAACGGATGGGGCGCTGTTAACGCTGTGGGCACAATGACCCCTCCCGTGTACGGCGAGAGAGGTCGAGGGCACTGGCATCGAAGGTGAAGGTACCGCCGCAGCACTTTGCTGCATTCGTCACCCTCACATGTCTCACTTCGCTCGCCGACCTCTCGCCCACGCTCTGTGCGAAAGATACTCCCGGCGCTACGCGTGTTCCCTCACGCGTAGATCGTTATTGACGTGGTGATCTCCCGCGACCCAGCGTGCCAGTTCGGAATGCGCATCCGCACGTCTGATCCTGTCGATCTCCGCGACATTCTGCGGATCGACGGTGAATTCCACCACCAACCGATCCGGCGACGTGGTGTACATCGACCGGCAATACCCATGATCGGTCTCGCGCAGGTCGAGTTGCGCCGCCTTCACGCGTGACACCAGCTCGTCATACGTCGCATCGTCCACCTTGAACGCGATGTGATCGAAGCTGCCGATCTCTGCGGGCTTCTCCGCCTGTGTCTTCTGGTAAACCTCATCGTCGGCAAACGAGAAGAACGCCAGCGCGCCGCCATCGCCGAGCCCATAGAACGTATGGCAGAAGGCGACATCCCGCTTCACCCATGGATTGAAGTGCTGTTCGCACCACGTCGCGACGAGCGGAATGCCCAGAACATCCTCAAAGAACTGCCGGTTTTTCTCTTGGTCCTTCACCACATAGGCGTGATGGTGCAGGCGCTCGGGCGGGCGGGACAGCAACTTGGGCATCGAGTGCTCCTCCTTCCTCGCAGGTGGGTTTGCGCCAGCTTGCTCTCCGCATCGGCAACCCGCAAGCTGCGCACGGGAGGAGGCGACCACCATGCGCATCGAGATCATCTGCACCGGGGACGAAGTCCTGACAGGGAAGATCATCAACACGAATTTCAGCTATATGTCGCAGAAGCTGGAGGATGTGGGGCTTTCCGTCCACTCCGGCACCACGGTCGGCGATGATCGCGAAAGCCTGCTCGCGGCGTTTCGTCTTGCGGCCGACCGCGCCGACGCGGTGATCGTCAACGGCGGCCTTGGCCCAACCGTGGATGACCTGTCGCAGGAAATCGCGGCCCAGGCCGCTGGCGTCGAGCTGGTGCTGCATGAAGGCTGGCTCGCGCGCATGGAGGAGTTTTTCCTCAAGCGCGCTCGCAACATGCCACCGAACAATCGCAAGCAGGCGCTGCTGCCGGTTGGCGCGGAGATGCTGGACAATCCCATTGGTACCGCTTGTGGTTTCGCGATGGACATCGGCCGCGCGCGGTTCTTCTTCACCCCTGGTGTGCCGCGCGAGTTGCGGCGCATGCTGGAGGAGCAAATCATCCCGCGGCTGCTGGAGCGTGGTGGCGACCCGACGTCGATCTTCCTGAAGCGCTTCCATTCGTATGGCCTGGGCGAGTCCCATGTGGACCAGTTGCTGACCGGCGTCGAGCAGATGGACCCAGATGGCAGCATCAAGCTCGGCTTCCGCGCGCATTATCCGCAGATCGAGACCAAGTTGACGGTGCGCGGCAAGGACGGCGACGACGTTCGCCGCAAGCTGGAGCCAGTGCAGGCGGAAGTGCGAAGGCGGCTCGGCAATTTCATCCTCGCCGAGGACGATCAAACGCTGGAAGGCGTCGTGCTCGCGTCGCTGCTGCTGCAGCAAGGCTCGCTGGCGGTGGTGGAGACATTCACCAGTGGCCAGATCGCGGTGCGTGTGGCGTCGCTGCCGGGTGCCGAACACGTGTTCCGGCGCGGGATCGTCGTCCGCGATTTTACCGAACTGCACGGGATGCTCGGCCTTGACCACGTGCATCTGGCGGGCCCGATGACCGAGGGGTCGACAGAAGCCGTCGCCCGCGCGGCACGCGAGCGCAGCGGTGCGACGCATTCGCTTGTGGTGCTCATCGAGCTTGACGAAGGTCCCGACCGCATCGACTTCGGCGGCACGATTTGGATTGGCATTGCCACCGTGGAAACTGTCTCGCTGC
>JASHVB010000058.1 GCA_030039695.1 Acetobacteraceae bacterium | reverse complement strand
CTAAGCGCAATAATAGCACTACTTTCGGCGCTGATCGTGCCGACAGCAAGCGAGAATGGGATCGCCACGGCCAACAGCAACACGACGGTCATCGCGATGACGGCGAGCGAACGACGTCCCCAAAGCCGTCGCTGCACACGCAACATCAGCGGCCAGGAGGCAACGACGAGGGTCGCTGCCCAAATGCTTGCCGTTATGAACGGCCGCATAACCCACAATGTTGTGATGCCTAAGCCGCAAATCAGCACGATCGCAAGTGTGGCACGAACCAGGTCGCGTGGAGCCTCCGTCATGACGCCTCCCATCAGCTATCGAACGGCCGAGCTCCTTGGGACCGTTTTGAACGTGCCCGGGGGCCGACCAGCAGCATCGAACAGCACTTAAGGAGGCGTTCACCGCTGATCTAGGATAATGTCGCCCCAGATGGCGTTCGCAAGGCTACTCTGTGGCCACGAGGCTGGCGAAGATCCATGGACGTGCAGACGACTTTCGTGGCAGCTGAGGGCTGGAGTGGCGCCAGCTCTGCGTTTTAGTGCTTCAATTTTCGTGATCAGTCGCGCGGCGTCAGCGCTCGTGACATGGCGATCGATCCGACGCCGGGGCTGATGATCAGCACGGCCATGATCAGGCTTCAAGTGCCGGGTATCAGCATGCCCACCCAGCCGGGAAGCGGCCCGATTTCGGATTCCCCACGCCGCTACTTGCCCGCGGAGCCAGTATCGCCTGTCAGGCTTCGATTGCCGCCTTGTCCGCCGCCGAGGGCACGACGCAAGGCGTTGACCTGGATTTTCAGGTTTTTTTGTCTAGAGACGTCGTTCGCCATGCTCGGGCGATCAGCGCGTCCTTGCTGATCACCCCACCAGGGCATTCGATCAGAGCGGTCAGGATCTCGAACGCAGTAGCGCCGGGCCGCACCGGCTTG
The DNA here is from genome assembly GCA_030039695.1 of Acetobacteraceae bacterium. Next base: position 4,457 of record JASHVB010000058.1, on the reverse strand, counting down.
CCGTGTTCCAGCAAGAGCCGCTGTGCCACAAGGAGCCGGTGAGGGCTAAACGGGATCGCATGTTCACCACGGGTTGATGCCTGCCACTCAATCACGGCCCGGAGTACCCAACTGGTCCAGAAGGTGTTTCGCCGCGACCAGATCGGCGGTCGCCAAGCCCTCGGTAAACCGGTCAAAAACAGGCTGAAGCTGTGACCTGGCGTCTTCTGGGCGGCCCTGCTGATGCATCAGGCGGGCACGGCTGGTGGCGACCCGCAATCCCCAGGACAGGGCGCCTTGGCTGTGGGCCCACTCGAGCGCCTGGCGGAAATATCCGTCCGCCACCAGAACGGACCCTGGCGCACCCTGCTGCAGAACAAGCTCACCACAGAGGCGCAGTAGTTCGGCAATGAGCCAATTTTCCTCGCTACGCTTACAGCCATCAACCGCCTGTCTGGCCGTGGCCAGCGCCTCATCGACGAGGCCGGCACACGCAAGGCCCTGCGCCAACTCACCGAGGAGCAGGGTGCGCGTCCACGCATAGAGCGGCTCCGCATCGATCTGAAAGCCTGCGCGCAACTTTGGGAGCCCATCGGCGACCGCGCCGCGCCGGATGAGAAGCACCGCTCGGTACAGCCGCCCGACAGGTTGCCAGGCCGGCAGCGCCAACTGTGTAGAGTGGTCGACCAAAAGCGTTATGTAACGATCTGCCCCCGCAAGGTCGCCGGTCCAAAGCGCGATCAGACAAGCGGCATCGGCGAGGGCATAGCACAACGAACTCGCGTGGCCAGTCCCTCGCGCCTCCTCGATCGTGGCGTCGACCTCGCGCTGTGCCCGCTCGGGGTATCCCTGCAACCAAAGGATACGAGCAAGCATGATGCGCGCGGGTATCCGCTGATCAAACCCGAAGCGAACAACATAATGGGACTTACTGGCCGGTGTGACGAAATTGGCGAGCATGTGTTCGAGATTACGGCGGGCGCCGCGCAGGTCACCCAAGAAATGCTCTGCTACTCCGACAATCCGCTCGCCGATCAACACGTCGTCCCGATTGGGCTGCGTGGTCGCAAGGTCGGCAAATCTTTTCGCCATTTCCAGAGCAAGGCGAAATTCTCCACAACCAAGGTGGAAGGCGAATAGGCCCCATAGCGCACGCAACTGGTATTCCGGGTCATTGAGCTCTTGCGCAAGTTTCAGGGTGGTCTCCCAAGTGGTTCCAACTTCATGACTGGGCCCCTGAGTATATAGAGACGAGATCGCGAACGCTGCGTTTAGTTTCATCTCGCGGTGCGCGTCGTGGGTGAGATCAGATCGCAGTATTTTTAGTGCCTGCTCAGTCCGTGCACAGCACTCGCGCAGCAGCGACAGATGCAGCCACAACGGAATGGCGGCGGTAGTCAGCGCCACGCCGATCTCGCTGCTGCCATTTGGTGAAGAGCTCCAGCCGAGTGCTGCGCGAAGATTATCGATCTGAGGCGCATAAGCTTTCAGCCATTCGGCCATCGGCCGCATTTCACGTTCGGTCTCGGCTTGCTCGAACAGTTCCCTAAAATATTTTGCGTGACGGGTCGCAACGGCTTCTCGTTCACTGCACTCGTCAAGTTTCTCGATCGCATAGGTGCGAGTCGTATAGAGTAGCCTGAACTCCGGCTGGTCCCCTGTAACATCCGCAACGACAAGAGATTTCGATACCAGGTCAGCCAATAGATCTATAGCATCAAAGCTGGTGGTTGCCGCAGCCATCGCCACTGTCGCAGCGGCCTTGACGGTGAAGCTGCCGGCGAACATACCAAGAGCCCGGAAGAATGGCTGCGCCTCATGGCTCAGCAAACCATAACTCCAGTCGATGACCGCCCGCATCGTTTGTTGTCGCGTAGCCGAGGTACGTCGCTGAGCGGCCAACAAGGGCAGGCTATCATTCAGACGGTCAGCCAAGCCCTGGACACCAAGTGCCTCCACAGAGGATGCGGCGAACTCGATCGCCAGCGGCAGGCCGTCAAGCCTGCGAGAAATCTCAATAACCAGCGGTGCGTTCGCATCTGTAAGCTCGAAGTCTTGGACAAAGGCGGAAACACGTTCAACAAACAACTGCACCGCAGGAAACATTGCCGTCTCAGCGATGGTGGGTCTCGAGGATGGCTCCGGGTTTCCGAGGGGTTCAAGGCGGTACTCGCGCTCACCAATGAACCTAAGAGGCTCTCTACTGGTCGCCAGGATGCTAACGCCCCGAGCTTTGCTGAGAATCGTTTCTGCCAGGCTAGCTACCGCGTCGACGACGTGTTCGCAGTTGTCGAGCAGCAGCAGTATTCGTTTATCTCGGAGCCAGGTAGCGAGGCCGGAAAGCAGATCATCCGTATGGGTTCCGAAGCCGAGTACCGTCGCAACCGCGCTGGCTACGAGGCGTTGGTCGCCCAACGGTGTCAGATCGACCAGCCAAACCCCGTCTTCATAGCGCGCGATTACCTGCTCGGCGACCGCAAGGGCAACCGTTGTTTTGCCGATCCCTCCGGGCCCGACGATCGTCACCATGCGTTGACGCGACAGTCGCGCGACGAGAGCTGTCACAGCGTCGTCGCGGCCGATCATCCGAGTTGTCGCAAACGGAAGATTGTGCAGCACTGCCGGTCCGACTGTCGTGGACGGAGCGGCCCGCAACGCTTGTTCTTTACGTATCGGGCCGACGAAATTGTATCCCCGTCCCACAACAGTGACGATGTAGCGGTTGTCGCCCTGCCCGTCGCCGAGGGCACGGCGCAAAGCGCCGATCTGGATCTTCAGATTCGCTTCTTCCACGGACGTTGTTGGCCAGGCTCGTGCGATCAACTTCTCCTTGCCGACCACCTCGCCAGCTTGTTCGACAAGAGCGGTCAGGATATCGAAGGCGCGGCTGCCGAGGCGCACGGGTTTATCGCCCTCGAGCAGGAGCCGCTGTACTGGAAAAAGGCGAAATGGACCAAACGCGATCGCGGTGCCGCCGCTTGCGGTCGATTGTGGCTCAGTCGCGGCCGGCATTTCCTAGTGTGTCCAATAGCTGTTTCGCGGCGATCAGCTCGGTGGTGCTGAACCCTTCGGGGAACCGACCATACAGAGCGGCGAGTTCCTGTCGTCCCTCCTCGGGCCGTCCGTGCGTCACCTTCAGCCGGCCCAGGCTGAGCCCGATGCGCAGCACCCAGGACGAGACACCCTGCTCACGCGCCATCGCTGCAGCCTCAGCGAGGCAGGAAATTGCCGCGTGACGTGCGCTCCGCGCAGTGATGAGCAGAGCGAGACTCAGTTACCTAAGCGGAGGAGGAAGCCATCCTCCTAAAGGTAGCACATGCATTCACCCCAACAACCCGGGAATTGAAATTGGACCAACACAGAGATCACGCATAAGTCGCACCAGCTAAAGGATCGGTTTGGTCGCCCTCGACCCGATGTACAACTCATCGGGTCGCACGAACGGAATTTCGTCGTCGAGGTCACCGCCCTTCGGCGCTTCCCATGACGGGCCGCCGCTCCGTGGCGTGCCGCCCGTTGCGGCACGCGGCGTTGCGGGCGCGCGCTCGCGATAGCCGCCGCCACCGCCGCCCTCCCCCATGCCGCCTTCCTCGCCGCGCTGGCTGTCTAGCAGTACCAGCTCGCCGCGGAAGCGCTGGATGACTACCTCGGTGGTGTAGCGCTCCTGACCGGACTGGTCGGTCCACTTGCGGGTTTGCAACGATCCCTCGACAAACACCTTGCGACCCTTGCGCAGAAAGCGTTCCGCCACCTCACCGATGCGGTCGTTGAAGATGACGACACGGTGCCACTCGGTGCGTTCCTTGCGCTCGCCCGAATTGCGGTCGGTCCAGTTTTCGCTAGTGGCCAACGTCAGGTTCACTATCTTCTGGCCATCCTGCGTGGTGCGCACCTCCGGGTCCTTGCCGAGGTTGCCGATCAGGATCACCTTGTTGACGCTGCCTGCCATGGCACCAGCCCCCTTGTCCAAACAACAGAAACTACCCTCTCCGAGGGGAAAAGCCTAACGGTTAACCGACCCTTCCCAGACGGCCGGGAAATTGCCATATAGACCGTGAACATCCCGGGAACAAGCAGGGCACCATGGCGGCCACCATTCACGTCCGCGGCGCGCGCGAGCATAATCTGAAGAACGTGGACGTGGTCATTCCGCGGGACAGCCTGACCGTGCTGACCGGGCTGTCGGGGTCGGGCAAGTCCTCCCTGGCGTTCGACACCATCTATGCCGAGGGGCAGCGGCGGTACGTCGAGTCGCTGTCGGCCTACGCACGGCAGTTCCTGGAGCTGATGGGCAAGCCGGATGTCGACAGCATCGAGGGCTTGTCGCCGGCGATTTCGATTGAGCAAAAGACCACGAGCCGGAATCCCCGCTCGACGGTGGGGACGGTGACGGAAATCCACGATTACATGCGGCTGTTGTGGGCGCGGGTGGGGGTGCCCTATTCGCCTGCGACCGGTTTGCCAATCGAGGCACAGAC
>JASHVB010000587.1 GCA_030039695.1 Acetobacteraceae bacterium | reverse complement strand
ACACCCGGTTGCTCGATGCGGCGATGATGACGTCTGCAGAACGCGATTGGCTGGACGCCTACCATGCGCGCGTGCTGGCGGAGGTCGGCCCCTTGCTGGACTCGGAGACGCGCGAGTGGCTTACCGAGGCATGTGCGCCGATGAGAGGATGAGGCGCGCAGCGGCGGGCGAGTGGATTGCGCAGGCACATTCATCACGCATCGTGTGCGTGCCACCGCACCCTCACGCTCGGCGGTGTCGCCGCTCGACATCGCTCGCGCCGGGTGCGGAAGAGAGGATGGGCGCTGCGCCCCACAATCTGATTGCAGGACCTCAGCCATGTTCCATCGCTTCCAGATCGGCACGATGAACGCCACGATCGTCTCTGACGGGCCGCTAACTCTGCCGCGCCCCGCACGAATCTTTACTGGCCCTGACGAGACCGCAATCGACGCGGCCTTGCAGCCTGCTGCACGCGCGGCCGACAACGTGCGCGTGGAGCAGAATTGCCTGTTGCTGGAAGCGGGCGGCAAACGTGTGTTGTTCGACAACGGCATGGGCACATCCAAATTGTTCGGGCGACACAGCGGACAGCTGCTCGGCAGCCTGGCGGAGGCTGGCATCGATCCCGGCTCGATCGCTGCGCTGGTGCTGACGCACGCGCATTCTGATCATTGCTGGGGCACGATGCGCGACGACGGTGTGCCTAACTATCCTAATGCGACCGTCTACATGGCGGAAGCCGAGCTAGCTTTCTGGCAATCCGACCCACCGGGGGAGCGACGAGAACGCAGCCTCGCCGGTGTGCGCAAGCATCTGCTGCCGCTGCGCGAGCGCATCCGGTTGCTGCGCGACAGTGAAGAGTTCCTGCCCGGCGTGCAGGCCTGGCTGACACCGGGCCATACACCGGGCCACATGGCATACCTGTTCGACGGTGGCTGGTGTCTGACCGGTGATGTCGCGTTCCACGATCCGCTGTCCTACGTCTTCCCGGAAGCGGAAAGCGCATTCGACACCGATCCTGCGGGAGGCATCGCCACGCGCAAGCGCGTGCTGGCGAGGCTGGCAGATGAGAAACTCGCCATCGTCGGTTATCACAATCCGTGGCCGGGTCTGGGCCGTGTAGAGCGCGCCGGCAGTGCGTTCCGGTTCGTCGCGGTGGGCGCGTAGCATCCACGCAAGCTCTCGTTACCTAAGCAAATCTCTCGCGCTGGGCGCGAGCGACCTCGAGACGCGGAGGCGTCCCGGGCGAGGGTGCTGCAGTCTGCCTCGCGACTCGCGTCGTGCGGGCGGCATGGGTGTGTGTGCCCACGACCTCACCGGCGTCACTGGGCTTCGCCGCCTCTCCACCTGGTCTGGAGAGCGTCGCCCCGTCGCTGATCTACGCCGTCTCCGCCGCACGCATCGTCGCCGGTTGCCGACCCGGCAATGCCAGCATCGCAGTCGCCGCGGCGGCGATTGCCGCGAAGAGGCAGGCCGTCAAAAAGATATAGGTTGGCGGCAGTCCGCGTGAGAGCAGGAAACCTCCGAGTGGCGCCGCCGCGATGCCGCCTAGGCGCCCGATGCCCGTGGCGAAGCCGTAGCCGCTGACCCGCATGCGCGCCGGATACAGCTTGCCGCACGCTGCATTCAGCCCGGTCTGGCTGCCCAGCACCGTCATGCCGGACAGCAGAACTACAAGCAGCAGCGCGGCATACGGCATCGCCACCAGTGCGATCGTGGAGACGAAGACGATGCCGACGGCGAAGTTGAGCGCGAGCGAGCGGCGCGCCCCGAAGCGGTCAATCGCCCAGCCAAGATAACCGACCGCGAACATTCCGCCGAGTGGATACAGGCTGGTGGCGAACACCGATTGCGCCGGCGTCATGCCGATCAGGTGCAGCACTTCTGGCAACCAGAAGATGAACAGAAACAGATTCAGCAGACTGCAGAAGAAGATGATCCAAAGAAGGGTCGTCTGCCAAGCGTAGCCCTCGCCGAACAACATGCGGATGGGGTTGGTTCGAGCGAGATCGACGGCATGCGGCTGCCCCGGTGCGATAGCCAACCGCTGCAGCAATGCTCGCTGACGCGGCGCAAGATTCACGCGCGCGGCGAGGAAGCGCGGCGATTCCGGCAACCATAGTGCGGTGATCACTAGAAGCACGAGCGGGAACGTCCCGCCGAGGATGTAGATGCTCTGCCAGCCAAAGCCCTTGTGCAGCAGAAAGGAAACCACCAGTCCGCCGACGAAACCCCCGAGCGGCGCGCCGGTGAACGTCAGCATAATCATCATCGCGCGCAGTCGCTGCGGTGTGTAATCGCCGGTCAAAGCCACCGTTCCAGCGAATCCCCCGGCGATGCCGACGCCGGTGAAGAAGCGCGTTCCGGCCAGGAAGGGTAGGGAAGTGGATGCCGCGCTGGCCAGTGAGGCAACGCCGAACAGCAACATACTGACCATCAGCAGCGGCTTGCGCCCGAAGCGGTCACCAATCGGCCCGGCGACGAGGGCGCCCGCCATGACGCCAATGTTCGACCACAGGAATGCCAAGGCGAAGGCCGAGGGCGCCACGCGCCAGGCATGCGTCAACACCGGCACTGACCAGCCGACCGAATTAACATCGAACCCGTCACACATCTGAATCAGGCAGCAGATCACGGCAACCCTGATCTGCAGGCGGCCGACGCGCTGGTTTTCCAGCGCATGTTCGATTGCCGAGAGCCCCGGCTGCGTCATGATTGTCTCCCTGTTCCGGCACCGCATTGTTATTTGTTGTACGTCTACGGCAGATTTCTGGATGATGACGTTAAAGCACGCCCGATGGCGGCGCAATCAAGATCTGGATTGAACAGCAGGCAACAAATGCCAGCGAGCGGCCGTGCCGGCCAAGCAGCACGCTGGATTGCGCCTAGGGCGCGCATCGCCCCGAACCCGGAATCGGTTGGCATCACGTTGGTAGTGCCGGCCTGTTCCGGGTGCGGACACCGAACACGGCCGATGGACGTCTTGCGCATCACCATTCGAGCCGGCCTTTTCCACGTGCTGGCCATGGTTCTTGCGGTGACGCTCGTGCCGGGCGGCTTCGCCATGAACCGACGAGCGGTGGTTGGTCACATTGCGCGCGACACGCGCGATACGATGCTCGGGATGGCGATGTCGATGCGTGATATATGACTGATGGGGATGGCGAAGTCGTAACGAGTCGTGACCGCGCGAAGGTCCCGAACGCCGGCGATGTGTTCGAACTTTCCGGCGACAGCAACGGTTCATGATTGAAGCTGCATCGGCCTTGCTCTGCAGGCAACGAACAAGGATGTCGGGCGCGGGCCGATCCAAGTTGTGCCGTGCGCCTTCGCCTCGACCCGCACATGGCACCAACCCGTGTTCCGCTCCTGTCCAGGAATGAATGAGCAGCGTCCGTAACTTCGACAAGCAGTTTGCGCCCCTCGTCGGCGGGGTCGAACTTCTTCCTGCGCAGAATCCGACGAAGCCCGATGACGATAAAGCCCGCATCCCGAGCCGGCCTTCTCCATCGTTGAGTCGCGGCATCCGGTCGGCATCGACGGCTGACATCGAGGGAAAGAATCGATTTGGCACCCCCCGCGGTGACATCCTCCGGGGCAACAGTCCGAACGACAGCACGCTCGTCATCGGCAAGCGAGCGGAATGCTTCGGTGACCGCACGCCTCGGATCGGCAAGTTGGTGCGATACAAGGGACAGCATGGCACGTCGAAGGAACCGTCGGCGACGGCCCGTGCGGCGACACTTCCGACCTCCCATGCGACCGCTCCTCGCTTGGGTGCCGGAGCGCCCCGCGCAAAGTTGATAAAGCGGTCCGACATATCGATCGCGGTGACGGCTGCCGATGCCAGATCTGCAATCGCACGCGTAAAGCCATCGGTCCCACAACCGATATCCAGAACCCGGTGCCTGGGCTCGATCCGGGCGCCAATCAATTAAAACTGGTACCCAGGAGGCGAGGTTCTCCTCCGAGAACCGCCCGCTGAAGTGCTCGGGCGGAAGCTGCGCTCAACCGAGGGCCACCGGATCGCGCACTGCTGGTTCTCACCCACCAGCCTCTATCCTCACCCCCGGATGAAAATGCGCATACACCCGCCGCGCGATCTCGTGGCTGATCCCTGGCGTCGCCTCCAGATCCTGCAGCCCCGCCATCTTTACTCCACGCGCCGAGCCGAAATGATTGAGCAACGCCCGCTTCCGAGCCGCGCCGATCCCCGAAATTTCGTCCAGCTCAGAAACCCGCAGGGTCTTCGAGCGCCCCGCGCGGTGCGTGGTGATGGCGAACCGGTGCGCCTCGTCGCGCATCCGCTGCAGAAAGTATAACACCGGGTCGCGCGGCGGCAGTTGGAACGGCTCCATGCCGTCCGTGTAGAACCACTCGCGACCCGCATCGCGGTCCGGGCCTTTGGCGATCGCCACGAGCTTCACGTCCTGCACCCCAAGGTCATTCAGCACATCGCGCGCCGCCGACAACTGTCCCGCGCCGCCGTCGATCAACACGACATCCGGCCAGTCGCGCGCCGGCGCACCTTCCGCTTGTTCTTTCAGCGCGCGCGAGAACCGCCGTGTCAGCACCTCGCGCATCATGCCGAAATCGTCTCCGGGCATCACCGGTCCGCGGATGCTGAACTTGCGGTACGCGGCTTTCACAAAACCTTCCGGGCCGCTTACGATCATGACGCCGTACGGGTTGGCGCCCATGATGTGGCTGTTGTCGTAAACCTCGATGCGTTCCGGGGGCGCTGGCAGACTGAACAGCATAGCAACGCCTTCCAGCAGCTTCGCCTGTCCGGCGCTTTCCGCCAGCTTGCGTTCCAGCGCCTCGCGCGCGTTGGTTTCCGCGTGGGCCACCACGGCGCGCTTCTCGCCGCGCTGCGGATGCAGCACCTCCACCCTGAGTCCCGCCTTCAGCGACAGCGCCTCAGCCACCAGTGCTTGTTCCGGCAACTCATGTGACACCAGGACGCAGGGCGGCGGCGGCTTGTCGTCGTAGAACTGCGCGATGAAGGCGCTCAGCACCTCTGGTACTTCCTCGGTCTTCGTATGGGATGGAAAGAACGCACGGTTGCCGTTGTTGCGTCCACCGCGCACGAAGAACACCTGCACACAGGTCTGCCCGGCTGTCTGGTACGCGGCGATCACGTCGGCATCGGTTAGGCTCGCCGGGTTCACCACATCGCTGCTCTGCACGAAGGTCAGCGCACGGATTCGGTCGCGCACCGCCGCGGCATGCTCGTATTCCAGCACCTCGGCGGCGTGCTCCATCTCAGCGGCAAGCTCGCGCTGCACTGTCGCTGACTTGCCCCCCAGGAACGCCCTCGCCTGACCAACCAGCTTGGCATAGTCCGCCTCGCTGATCCGCCCGACGCACGGTGCAGAGCACCGCTTGATTTGGAACAACAAGCAGGGCCGGGTCCGGTTGGCGAACACCGTGTCCGCGCACGACCGGATCAGGAACACGCGCTGCATTGCCGTGACGGTCTGGTTCACCGCCCAGGCCGAGGCAAACGGACCCCAGTACGATCCCTTCCGCAGCTGCGCACCACGGTGCTTGGCAATCTGCGGATACGGGTGATCTTCGGTCAGCATAAGCCACGGGTATGATTTGTCGTCCCGCAGCACGATGTTGAAACGCGGCTTCAACCGCTTGATCAGATTGGCTTCCAGCAGCAGCGCTTCGGCTTCTGTGTGAGTGGTGATGACCTCCATGCTGGCGGTCTCGTTCACCATCCGCCGCAACCGCTCGTCCAGCCGCACTGGTTGGGTGTACGCCGTCACGCGCTTCTTCAGGCTGCGCGCCTTGCCGACATAGAGCGCATCACCCTTGGCATCCAGCATGCGGTACACGCCCGGGCTCAGCGGCATCGTCAGCAGCGCTGCCTCGATGGCGGCGGCCCCTTTCGGGCTGTCTGGATCGCTCATCGCTGGGTTCTGCCCAGAACTTCAACACGGTGTGAGAGTTGTCGCAGACAATCCACCAAACCTGTGGAGAAGTTTGTGGGCAGAATGCCTCTCACCCAAGTGAAACCCGCGGATTCGCTAGCCTTGCAACGGATTGCACAAAATTCGGGCATCAGACAACCCTTTGATTTTGCTGAGTGTTCCGATGCGACGTTGTCATACGATTGTCGTCAAACAGCCGCGTTAACGGCCGTTAAGCATCCTATCTCAACGCGTGGAAAAGTCGGCCTGCCGCCGTTCAATTTCCACGCCCGCGGCGGCCGCGTCTGCGAATATGTCCAATTTCTCCACCCGGATCCGAGCGAGGTGGACGCGCGGATCCTCCAGGCAGGCCTCGGCGATCCGCTCGGCCAAAGTCTCCACCAGGCGCACATGTCCGCTAGCCACGATCGCGCGCGCAGCGGCGGCCAGTTTGCCGTAGTCGACGACACGTGACAATTCGTCACGCCCAACACGGACCCGTGACAGCGGTTGCGCACCATCGTCCGTAACGGCGACGTCGA
>JASHVB010000586.1 GCA_030039695.1 Acetobacteraceae bacterium | reverse complement strand
CACCCCAGATGCCGTGGCAGGAACGGTGGACCGGATCACCCCAGCGCGCCAATCGTTCGCCGTCCAGCGTCAGGATGCTGACCATGCCGCCGTTGTGCTCCGCGATGTACACGATGTCTTCGTCATCGACATAGAAGAACGCCGGACCGATCAACTCGGTCGGCCAGATCTCCAGCAGTCTGCCGTCCTGATCGAATATCTGCACGCGGTCGTTCTCACGGTCCGCCACCAGCAGCCGGCCGCGCCGATCGATCCAGACGCCGTGCGGCAGGTTGAACTGGCCAGGCGCAGCGCCGGGTTCGCCCCAGGAAAACATGTGCTTCGCATCGGGCGAGAACTTGTGCACGCGCGCGTTGCCGTACCCGTCGCTCATAAACATGCAGCCGTCCGTGGCGAAACAGATGTCGGTCGGCAGATTGAATGGCTCGCCGCTATGCGTAACCTTCTTCCATGCGACGGAGCTGAAATCGTCGTCCGGCACGCCGGTGTCCGAGCGTCGGCCCTTTTCGCCAATTGTCTGTAGCAACGTACCGTCCGCGGTGAATTTCTGGAATATCTGATGGTGCTCGTCCGTCAGCCAAGCAAAGCCTTGTGAATCGAACCGGATTGCGTGCGGGAAACGGAACATGCCCGCGCCCCAGCTCGACAGGAAGTTGCCGTCGCGGTCAAACACCACCACCGGATGCTCAGACACGCGATTGAAGCAATAGACGCGGTCGCCGGGCCCCACCGTCACCGCCGCAGGCTTCATGTCTACATGCGCCGGCGCGTGGGCCCAGTCCTCGCGCACCCGATAACGGTGCTTGCCGCTGCCAACGATCGTTTCCATCGCTCCCGCCACGTTACTTGAGGCCGACGATCTCCGCCAATGCCTCCACTTGCTCCTGATAGCGTGATACCGGATTCAAGACCAGGTGACTTGGCCCCATCGCGGCGACCTCCTCCAGCCGCTCGCGGACATGTTCCGGCCGACCGTGAATGCCGGATGCGTCGGTGCCGGGCGGATTGTGATACACGTCGGTGAACCAGCGGTTCAGCTCCGCGCGCGCCACCTCGGGGCGTTCGTCCACGGCGATGAAGATGCGCTTGGACACCGGGAATTTCGCGACATCGCGGCGTGCTTCCGCCAGCGCCTCGCGCAGCAGCAGCACGGAGCGGCCGAATTCGACGATGCTGGATCCTCCCGATCCCATCCAGCCGTCGGCAATCTTCGCGGCGCGGCGAATCGCATTGGGATGTCCGACCCCCATCCAGATCGGCAACGGCCGCTGCGCCGGCTTTGGCGACATTGTCGCATCCTCAAGCTGGTAGAACCGTCCGCGATAGGTGGTGTTATCCGCTGTCCACAGCGAACGGATCACGTCGACCGCTTCACGGAACCGCCGCACGCGCCCTTCCTCGGGTACCGCGAACTCGCGGTAGTGATGCTCACGCCCGAGTCCGACAGCTAAAATCGCCCGGCCGTTGCTGATATAATCCAGCGTGGCCCATTGATGCGCCACCATCATCGGGGGGTGGACCGCCAGCACCACCACTGAGGCGCCAAGCCGGATGCGCGACGTCACTGCCGCTGCATAGGTAAGCACCACGACCGGATCGAAGCACATCACGTGATCCAGGGTGTTCTCGGTCACCCAGAGGTCCTGGAAGCCGAGCGTTTCGGCCCGCTGCGCCACCGCACGCACCGCCTCCATGTCGATTGCGTCCGGCGAGCGGTGCGGCAATGACATGCCGAACGCGATGCGGTCCTTCAACTTCATCGACGCGGCCTAGACCTTCTCGATCACTTCCATCTGCGCGCCGTCCGGCGCCTCGACGAAGCAAACGTGCCGGCCGTTGTTCACCGGCAGCTCTTCCAGAATCCGCACGCCGTGTTGCTTCAACCGCCCGAGCGTACCGGCATAGTCATCCGTCTGCACCGCGATGTGTTCTATGCCGTAGTGTTGCTCGTGCTTCTGGCTATCGATGATCGACGTGATGTTGAGCTGCAGCCCGTGCAGATCGACCTGGAACCCCCGGCCGGGAATGTCCGCCTTCATCGTCGCGCCGAAATTATCGATGTAGAACTGCGCCGTCGCGCGCGGATCGCGCGTCTTCAGGTGCACGTGCTGGACAGCGAAGGCCATGTACGTTCTCCTCCCATTTGTGTCGTAGGGACACCTTGATCCGGTTGCGTGGGGAACTCAAGCCGGGCCGGTTCCTTACGGGCAGTCAAAGAATTCGGCCACCGATGACACTGATCCGTGGACAGACGTCGAGCGGCTGAACCGGTCCGAGGCGATGCCGGACGAAATCGCCTGCATCACTGATGCTCGCGACTGAAGCTGGAAATCTTTGCTGACAACGTCACAGCTGGAGATAAGCCATGACCGTCGCCTGCCGGCTCGCCGAATTCCTGAATGCAACAACGATCGCAGACTTGCCGCGGCAGACACTCGACCACGCCGCAATGCTGATTGCGAGCACGCTCGCCAGCGCGGCGTGTGGCACCAACCTCGAATCTGCTCGCATCATCCGCGATCTCGCACGCGACAGCGGCGGCAGGCCCGAGGCATCGCTGTGGTTCGATGCCGGGCCGAAACTGCCAGCGGCTGTGGCCGCCCAGGTCAACGCGGTCGCCAGCGACGCCGCGGCGTCCGACGACAGCGATTTGCGCAACATCGTGCATGCCGGGACGCCGCTCACCGCCGTATCACTCGCGATCGCCGAACGAGACGGCATCGGCGGGGAGGACGTGTTGCGCGCGATGGTCCTCGGCTATGAGGCTGCGGGCCGCATCAGTGCGGCGATCACGCCAGGGTTTCGCGAGCGCGGGTTCCACGGCTGCCTCGGCGCAATCTTCGCTGCCGCCGTCGCATCGGGCGTGCTGCTTCGCCTCGACGCCGAGCACCTGGCGCAGGCGATCGCACTGTCGGCAACGTCGATCGGCGGTCTGGCCACCGCGGCGGATACATCGGTTGCGCGCGAATACCATGCCGGTCTGGCCGTGTTGCAAGGCGTGAATGGGGCTCTCGCGGCGCAGCGCGGCTATCGCGGCGAGTTGGCAATTCTGGAGGCTCGGCGCGGGTTCTTCGAAGCGTTCGGGGGTGCCGATGGTGCCGCTGCCGGTACCGCGGCGCTGGAGGGACTCGGTGAAAGCTGGGACATCGTTACTGACATGGCGGTCAAGCTTGTGCCGGGCGGCCATCCTTATCACGCGATCGCCGAAGCCGCCGCCAACGCCGCGCGCGAAGGCAACATCGCTGCGGCCGACATCGACAGCATCGTGATCTCCCGCCCAGGCATGACGGCGCTCTCTGGTCCGCTGCATCCCGCGACCCTGATCGACATGGCGCACAGCCCGGCCTATTTCGCTGCCGCGGGCGCGGCGGATCACGCCTTCGGTTGGGAACATGCCGGTGCCTCGCGAATCGCCGATCCGCTCATCCACCGGCTGATCGATGTGGTGCGTGTGGGCGACCAGCCGGTGGCAGACCCCGCACGCTACCGACAGGGTGCGACGGTGACGATCGCCACGCACGACGGGCGTGCATCAACCAGCACCGTGTACGTGCCCAAGGGCGCCGGCATGCTCGGCATCGCGTGGCCCGATGTCGATGCGAAGTACCGCGCTCTCGTGCCGAATAGCGGACTTGGACCGAACGGCATCGAAGAAAGTCTGAGCCTGATTCACCAGTTTCGACGCGAGGTGGACGTCTCGCGGCTGACCACGCAGCTACACTCACCCACGATGATAAGGAAAGATGGCACTGTTCAGCTGTGATGTCGCACCCACAGGCTGGCCCCGCCGTCACACAACCGCCACAATCTCCACCCGTGACATCGCCCGCCGGCCCGGCTAACAGGGCGCTGTTGGTAACCGCAAACCACTAACCCCAAACCACGCCGCCGCATGTCAGCCACGATCCATCCCACGCTGGCGAGCAGCCGGCGTCTGCCCAACGTCTGGGATGCCGCCGCGATTATCTGCGTGCTCGGCGCGCTGATCGCTGTCGGGCACATCGCCCAGGGCACCTTCGTCCCGATCAGCGCACCCGGCGCCACGCAGGTCAGCCTCAACCCCGCGCACCTGCCGGCATATGCCGTACGCACCACGCTGCGCATGTTTGCAGCCCTGGTCGCCAGCCTGCTCTTCACCTTCACCTACGGCACCGCCGCTGCAAAAAGCCGGCGCGCCGGCTTGGTGCTGATTCCGCTGCTCGACATCCTCCAATCGGTGCCGATCCTCGGGTTCCTCACCTTCACCATCGTGTTCTTCATGAACCTCTTTCCCGGCCAGGTGATGGGACTGGAACTGGCGTCGATCTTTGCCATCTTCACCAGTCAGGCGTGGAACATGGCGTTCAGCCTGTACCAGTCCCTGAAGACGGTACCCGCCGACCTGGCCGAAGCCTCGATCAGCTTCCATCTCACCCCCTGGCAGCGCTTCTGGCGGCTCGAGGTGCCGTTCGCCGTGCCAGGGCTGGTGTGGAACACCATGATGTCAATGTCGGGCGGCTGGTTCTTCGTCGTGGCGTCGGAGGCAGTGTCGGTCGGCAACAACACCTGGACGCTGCCGGGCATCGGCTCCTACGTCGCGGTGGCGCTGCAGCAGAGCAACATTAAAGCTGTGGTCTACGCCATCCTCGCCATGGCAGTGGTGATCCTGCTGTACGACCAGTTGTTGTTCCGCCCGCTGGTTGCCTGGTCCGCCAAATTCCGGTTCGAAACCACCGCCGCTGTTAGCGAAGCAGATCCGTGGATGCTGCGCCTCATGCGGCGCACGCAACTGCTATCGACGATCGGAGACGCGGTCGGTGACCTTGCATCGCTCATCGGCGGACTGCGCCTGTCGCTCACGCGCCGCCGGGCCGCCGCGCGCAGCCGTCCGTCGCGCGCGCTGGACGTGCTTTGGTTGGCCGTATTGTTCCTGGTGCTGGTTTGGGCGTTGCGCTGGGTCACCAAGTTCACCGCTGGTGAGCTGGGCTGGGCCGACCTGGGCCAGGCGTTCGTCCTTGGCATTTTTACCATGATCCGCGTCGCGGTGCTGATGGTGCTGGCGACCCTGGTGTGGGTGCCGATCGGCGTGTACATCGGCCTGCGCCCAGATTGGGCCCGCCGCGTCCAGCCGGTCGCGCAATTCCTCGCCGCGTTTCCTGCCAATCTCTTGTTTCCGCCATTCGTACTGACGATCGTCTATTTCCACCTGAATGCCGACATCTGGCTGACGCCGCTGATGATCCTCGGCACCCAGTGGTACATCCTGTTCAACGTCATCGCCGGCGCTGCGGCATTCCCAGGCGATCTGCGCGAAGCCGCCGACAATTTCCGCGTCGGCGGCTTGCTGTGGTGGCGGAGGGTCATCATCCCCGGCATCTTCGCTTACTACGTCACAGGCGCGATCACGGCTTCTGGCGGCTCGTGGAACGCGGCGATCGTCGCCGAGGTGGCGTCATGGGGCAAAACCAAACTCGTGGCGCACGGCCTTGGCGCCTATATCGCTGCGGCAACGGACGCCGGCGACATGCCGCGCGTCGTGCTGGGCGTCGCGGTGATGTCAGGCTTCGTCGTGTTCTTCAACCGGCTTTTGTGGCGCCCGCTCTACGCGTACGCACAACGCCGGCTTGCGTTCTGAGCGCTCCTCAGGCCGCCTGCGACGCACCCGTCGGCAGCAGGTCTGCGCCGTATTGGCGCTGCCGCATGTGATCGAGCTTCAGAGTCACAGGCGCCCCGAGCCACAGCGCATAGACGCTGTGGTCGTCATACATGTTATCCGTCAGCGGGTGCACAAGCACGTCGAGCCCCGCACGGTTCAGCATCAGCCAGGGAACGACGCGCTGGAACTCGTCGATCGTGAAGATCACGTTGAACTGCGAGATCGGATGCGGGCCGCGCGGTTCGATGCTGAAGGCCCCGGCCTCCACATTGAACTGGCTGATCAACGATTCGCGCAACCGTTCAGCGGCAGGCTGCGTGGCGGAATCGAAATAAACATGGGCGTGATAGCCGGTGACCTCAGGCATGCGGCCCTCCCTGGTCGGTATCGTCGCGATCACGATAGCAGGTCACGGCGACTGCCGGAACCGACAGATCTCCCCCTTGTCACCAAACCGACACGCGTTGCTGGGGTGACACGGCTGCACCCGCCGGTCTAAGGGAGCATCACAATCGGCCGCGATACGCCAAGGAGAGCGGATGGACACGATGTCGACCCGTACCGGCGCGCTGTTGGAGGTTCGGGACATCCGTCAGGCCTACCACAAGGACGCCACCGCCGACTTGGTCGTGCTGGAAGGCGTCAACGTGACCCTGCGGGAAGGCGAGATGGTGGCGTTGCTTGGCCGCTCCGGCTCCGGCAAGTCGACGCTGCTGCGTATCGTGTCCGGCTTGCTGCGGCCAACCAGCGGAGACGTGCTGTGGCGCGGCGAGCCGGTACTCGGACCGGCCGAAGGCGTCGCCATGGTGTTCCAGAGCTTCGCCCTGTTTCCCTGGCTGACCGTCGAGGAGAACGTGGAGTTGGGGTTGGAGGCGCGCGGCGTGCCGCGTGCGGAGCGTGCGCGGCGGGCGGAGGAAGCGATCGACCTGATCGGCCTGGGCGGCTTCGAGAGCGCGTATCCGAAGGAGCTGTCGGGCGGCATGCGGCAGCGCGTCGGCTTCGCCCGTGCGCTCGTCGTG
>JASHVB010000585.1 GCA_030039695.1 Acetobacteraceae bacterium | reverse complement strand
GCTGCATGATGGCTGGTACGCCGACGACACGGGTGGCGGGATTACGATCTTCGGTCCCTATTGGGAAATCCGCGACACGCCATTCTCGGTGACAGACGCGGCGCCCGATCCTCCCCGTGCGACGCGCCAGCAAGAGGCGGGTGAGATCGTTAATGTGCGTCAGGCGATCTTCGGGGCGTAGCGACGTCTGACCGCGGTCCCCTCGCCGCTGTCGCGCACCCCCACCGCCTCTGGCATCCTGTCGACCGACCAAGGGACGGACAGGAGAACCACAGCATGCGGACCGGCGCCGAATACCGTGAGGCCCTGCGCGACGGGCGCAAGGTATGGGTCATGGGCCACGGCATGGTGGAGGACGTCGCTACGCATCCGACCACCGCCGCCGTGACCGAGGGCTACGTCGCCTGGTACGACCGCCTGCGCGAGCCGGCGTGGGCGGACATCGCGTTGACACCGCCGGACGCGCAAGGCTCGCGAAACCCCTGGGCCTATGTCCTGCCACAGAGCGCACAGGACCTCACGGCGCTGGGTCGCTTCGTGACGAAGACCGCACTCCTCAACGCCGGCAACCTCACGCACACGCCGGCCTACGGTAATCTAATCGCGCTCGGCGTGCTCGGCGCGGCGCAGGAACACAACCAGTTTCCCGACCAGATCGCCAATGCCGCGAACTACCGCGAGATGATTGCCCGCACCGGGCGCTTCCTGACCTTCTCGGCCGGCGCACCGACCATCGGCGCCCGTATGCGTCCAAATCCCGCGGAACGCACGTCGCTGCGGCTGGTGAAGGAAACCAGTTCCGGCATGGTGATCAGCGGGCGTGTCGGCATGCACACCAGCCCCGCCTTCGCGGAGGATGTGTATATCGGTGCGCTGTCCGGTGTGGACATCGGCGCGCATCGCGCCACGTTCATCGTGCCGATCGGCGCGCCTGGCGTCACCGTGATCTGCCGCAGACCCGCGGCCCGTGAATCCAATCCGTTCTTCGCGCCATTGTCTAGCCATAACGACGAACTCGATGGACAGATGTGGCTCGACAACGTGTTCATCCCGCACGACCGCATATTTCTGCTCAGTCCGCTACCGGAACCGATTGCCCGCTGGTTGTTTTGGCATCAGCTTTATTGCTGGCTGGCGAAGGCGGAGCTGACGCTTGGACTCGCGCTCGCCTGCACGCATGCGCTCGGACTGATGGAGCATCAGCCGACCATCGAACTGCTGATCGATCTGATCGTAGACGTCCAGACCGTGCGCACGTGCCAGAAGGCGGCCGAGCTCGACGCGTCATTCACACCCGCGGGCTATGCCTATCCGAACCACAATCACATCGCTGCCGGCAGTATAGCCATGCTGAAGGCACGACAACATGTCACGGAGATTATGCGCATCCTGCCTGGGTCCTCACTGGTCGTGGCGCCCGGCGACGCCGACCTCGCCTCACCGGATGTCGGCCCCGGCCTGACAGAATCGTTCGAAGGCGGTGGCTACACGGCACTGCAGCGTTCGGCGCTGCTGCAGATGGCATGGGATCACGTATCATCGGCACTGGACGGGCGTGAATCTGCATTCGAGTTGCACGCCAACGGCGGCATGTCTGCCTGGCGCGGCCGATTGCGCAAAAGCTTTGATAGCTATGACGAGCTCGCAAACAACGTGCTGCGCATGCTGAGCGTGAAGATGCCGGAGATCGATCTGAGCTCAATACCGGCGGCGCCACTGGCCCCACGCCGTGTGGTGACCCCGCGAAGCTAGGTGGGAGGCAATGGGCACGGACGACACTCCACCGGAAGTGCAGGATCTGGAACGTGCCGCGGAATGGCGGCTGCGCTGCGTCGATCAGGACCCGCAGGACAGCAAAAGCGCCGCGGCGGCGGCATTATTGCAGAAACTCGCAAATGAGCTGCGCGGGTTGCAGGGATCGATGCTGTATCGCGAACTCGGTGCAATCTGTAACTGGCTGGCCGAATCGGACGACATAAGCGACTTCGCCCAGCGTGCGCATGATTACCGGCTGCGCATCGGCATCGATGTGTGGCCTGAGAGCGGCGAGGCCTATCTGCAGGCGCTGCTGGAGATGGCGAAGCCGTAACAAATTGTCCTGGCGCGGAGCGCAGCGGACGATGCAGTTCCAAGCCAGGGATTGCTTCGTCCGCTGGGCTGCCGACAGGAAACAGGGATTGCGGTTGTCCTTTGGGGGAGAGGCGCAGGGGAGGGATTATGACACGCGAAGCCCGCCTCCCCCAAGGAGCGCATTCCGAAGGAGCGCATTCCGAAGGTCGTGGGCAATTTCGCCTGCGTGGCAGGCTCCGGCATTGTTCACAGTCATCTAACCGATGCTTGGCCGTCGCCGCTGTGGTCGTATGGCGGGCAATGGAGGCCCACCAGCCGACCTACGCTTGCGTAAATTGAACAAGCAGGTTCACACTCAGCAGCCAGGGGTGTGGCGAGGCGCAATTGCACCCCAACACAACGCCGTATCTTAAGTGCGAAGTCCGTGACGAACCGAGCGCCCAACCGCTGCCTTACCCAGCAGCGTAGATTTCTCCCGCTGCCGTGCGGCGGCCCCGCCCCATTGCCGGCGTTCTCGGGCACACATTGCAGCTCATCGTTCGAGGCCGGCCTTCCCGGCTCGGGAACCGCCATCCACGCCGGTGACAATGCCCGCAGCAGCGGCACCAGGATCGCCATCAGAACACACCACCGGTTTGGCGTGTGCCACGCAGACCGCGACGCAACTGGACGCCGTCGAAACCGCCCACGGTCATAACCACGCGAGCTCAATGGGCGACGGGCGAGGAGACGCTTACCAGCTAAGGAGACGCTGAATGCGGGTCTGCTCTGGCCGACAACACCAGCTTTCCGGCGTGGCCCCGGCGGCCGCTGCGATGTTGGCTTATGTTCGCCTCACGGCAGACGCGGCGCGGCTGGTCCGAATCGGTACCCCTGTCGCGAAGTCAGCGCGGACTTTCCTGATCATTGTTGGTGTTATGTTGGCTTGCGGGGTTTCGCATATTCCTGCGGCTCTCGCGAGCTGTTCTTTGAACGCATCGACGTACACATGCTCGGGCAGCACGGCAAATGCCTCAGGGTTCGGCGTGGGCACGGGAAGCTCGGACAACAATAAGACGCTGAACGTTGGGGCTGGAGCGACGATCAGTGAAACAAACTTCAGTTCAATCAGCTTAGGAAACAACAACACGATAAACATCGGAGCGGGCGCACAGGTCACGACAACCACGACAAATGGCAACACGGTGGCCGGGGGCGGCTACAATACCGGTCCCGACACGGTGCAATTCGGCGCCAACAATACGATGACCATCGAGGCTGGCGCCATCGTCCAGGCGGTCGCCGGCGCCACGGGCACGCCCAATCCGAATGCCGAGGCGATCAATGTCCAAGGCTTCGGCAATACCATCATCAACTACGGCACGCTCTACAGCAACACCAGCGCGGCGATTTTCCTGCAGAACACCTCCAGCATCGGAGGAAGTACCGCTCTGACCGTCCCCGGCGTCGCCGGCACTTATGGTACCCTGATCTTCAATTACGGCACGATCACCGCCGCACCAGGTCCGAATTCGGCACGGATCACCCAGGCTATCGCCGAAACTCCGGGTACCGCGCAGAATGTGTTTTTCGCTAACGAGGTCGGTGCCACCGTGAACGGCAACCTCGTCATGGGCAACGGCAATGACACGGTCGAGCTGTTCTCAGGATCGACCATCACCGGCAATCTGAGTGCTGGCAGCGGCACGGATGCGCTGATCCTGAACGCGGACAGCAGCCTGCCGCCCGGCACGATCAACGGGCAATTGAGCGGCTTCAATACGCTGACCAAGGTCGGCACGGGTGAATGGGTGATTACTGGGAGCCTGAGCACCACAAAACCGAGCGGTTTGGCGGCTGTGGTCCAGCAAGGAACGCTGACGCTGACCGGCAATTCTTCGGCATTCACTGGCTCCATGACCGTCAATGGGGGAGCCACCCTGCAGCTCGGCAACGGCGGTACTTCCGGCAGTCTTGCAAAGAATATTACCGATAATGGGACTGTTGCCTTCAACCGGGCCGACAGCGTGACATTCGCCAATGTCATCAGCGGTAGCGGCCAGATCGCACAGAACGGGACGGGCACGACGACGCTGACAGCCGCCAATACCTATTCAGGCGGTACCATCATTAACAGCGGAACGCTTGCCACTGGCGCGGACAGTGCCCTCGGCGTGGCATCGGGTCCGCTCACTTTCAATGGTGGCACGTTCCAGTTCAACGCGAGCTACGATCTGTCCGCAACACGCCCCATCACGATCGATGCCCCGGGCGGCACGATCAACACGCAAGGCTTCACCTCGACCGTCGCGCAAGGCATGACCGGGCCTGGCGCGCTGGCGAAAACTGGCAGCGGTAACTTGATATTGACCGGCGAGAACAGCTACGCTGGCGGCACCACAATCGCTGCCGGCACGCTGCAGCTTGGCAACGGTGGTGCGGCTGGTAGCATCATCGGTGACGTTGCCGACAATGGCACGTTGATCTTCGACCGCAGCGACGCGCCAACCTTTGCCGGGATGATCTCCGGCGCGGGCGCCGTCGCGCAGATTGGGCCCGGCACCACGATCCTGACTGCCGACAACACCTATGCAGGCGGTACCACGATTACGGCCGGCACCCTGCAGCTGGGCGACGGCGGTGCCAGCGGCAGCATCATAGGCGACGTCGCCGACAACGGGACGCTGACCTTCGATCGCAGCGATGTCGTGACCTTTGCGGGGTTGATCTCGGGAGCGGGGGCGGTGAACCAGATCGGCTCCGGCACGACGTTGCTGACTGCCAACAACGTCTATTCGGGGCAGACCAATGTGGAGGCCGGCACCCTGGCGGCCGGTGTGGAGAACGCTTTCAGCCCGAAGTCGGTGCACATCGTCGACCCTGACGGCACGCTCGATTTGATGGGCTTCGATCAGGAGCTGCCGGGCATCGAGAACGCGGGTACAATTTTCACGCATGGCGATCCGAACACGCAACTGATCGTCAACGGCAGCTATGTCGGCAACAACGGCCTCCTCGTCCTCAACACCTATCTCGCCAGCGACGATTCGCCGTCGGACAAACTCGTGATTAATGGCGGCACGGCCACCGGCACGACCGGCATCAGGATTGATAACGTCGGTGGCCCGGGAGCTCAGACGTTTGAGAACGGTATCCCGGTCGTAATCGCGGAGAACGGCGCCACTACCGCGGAGCACGCCTTTGAGCTGGTCGGCGAGGTGCGTGCAGGCGCGTTCACCTATGACCTATACCGCGGCGGTGTCGAGGGCACCGACCCGCAGAGCTTCTTCCTGCGGAACAGCTTTGTTATCAGCGGGCAAGGACAACCGGAGCCTGAGCCACCCTTCGAGCCCACGCCCGGTGAGAACCTACCAGCACCCACGCCGCCGGGAATCGCGCCGCAGGCGGTGCCAGAGGGGGTGCCGGACCCTCCCGAACCTGCGACGGCACAGGGGGCCGGGCTGTCCGTGGTCCCGACCAACCCGTTCCCGACCGATCCGCCGCCAGAACCGCTGGTGGCGGGAGTCTATCCGATCATCGGTCCGGAACTCGCCACCGATGGCGTCGTGCAGCCGATCGCGCGGCAGATGGGGCTCACGATGCTGGGCACGCTGCATGAACGCATCGGCGATACGCTCACCATCGAGAATGCCGGTCCCGACGCTGAGGGTTGGGGCCAATCGGGCTGGGCCCGCTTCTTCGGCCAGCAGATCGACAACCGCTACCAGTCCTACGTTGAGCCGAGCACCACCGGCCGGCTGTTCGGCGTCCAGGCTGGGTTCGATCTCTGGCGCGGCAGTTTCATCCCCGGCCATCGTGATGCGGCTGGCGTCTACTTCGCCTATGGCAATGCCGCTATGGACGTAAACGGCCTGATCACCAACACCGCAGCCACCGGGTATGTGGCGGCGCGGACCGGCACCGTGAATCTCTACGCCTATTCCGGTGGGGCCTACTGGACGCATTACGGCCCGGGTGGGTGGTATCTCGACACGGTGCTGCAAGGCACCGCCTACACCGGCAGCGCTGTCACACAGTTCGCCAATCTGCCGACCAACGGCTCGGGCATTATCACGTCGCTGGAGGCGGGCTACCCGATCCCACTGCCGCTCGGACCGCGCGTCATGCTCGAGCCGCAGGGGCAGATCCTCTGGCAGCATACCAGCTTCAGGCAGGCCTTCGACGGTCTTGGCGAGGTAGCGCTCGGCTCGACTTCGGGCGTGACCGGGCGGCTCGGTCTACGCGCTCAGTCCACCATCATCACCGCAGGCGGGCAGGTGTGGCAGCCCTATGCGCGCGCGAATCTCTGGCAGAACTGGGGTGGCGCGGCGACGACAACGTTCGGGGTTGATCAAGTGCCATTGCTGCAGGAATCGACGCAGTTGGAATTCGCCGCTGGTCTGACAACCAAGGTCAACGATCTTCTGAGCTTCTACGCTCAGGCCGGGTACGAGTTTGCGGTGGGCGGCGATACCAACGGCGGGCGGCGGCAGGGCGTCACGGGCGACATTGGGCTTCGGCTGACGTTCGGCCATCCGCCGCCGCCGCTAGTGGCGGCTCCTGTTGCTGCGCCGGCTCCTGTTGCGACGCGTTCCTATCTCGTGTTCTTTGACTGGGACAAAGCGACACTGACTGACCGTGCGCGCCAGATCATCAGAGAGGCCGCCGAGAACTCCACCAGAGTGGCCTATACGCGGATCGCAGTGGATGGCCACACCGATACCTCGGGCACGGCGCATTACAACATGGGTCTCTCGGTCCGCCGCGCGCGGGCAGTTGCCGGCGAACTGGTCCGTGACGGTGTCCCGTCTGCGGCCATTTTCATCCGCGGCTTTGGGCAAACCAACCTTCTCGTCCCCACCGGGCCTGGCGTGCGCGAACCTCAGAACCGGCGGGTCGAGATTATCATCCAATAAGTTCTCGACAATGCATCGATCGGTGCACACGAACTCGGGCCGTCCACAACGTTCTTGTGAACTGCACCCCGCCACGAATGGCGGGGCTTCTCGGCCGCGCGACCGGCAGTTCCTGCTTCACGGACGTGCCGATCGGAGAGGGTTCCGCGGGCTGACCCCGAATGATTGTCCTCCGGGGCAGACGATGCGAACGTTCGTACCGGGGCTGGCTCGGACGAACAAGGGTCGGCGCACACGCTGCCGACCCGCCCGGCCCCCTCCGTAAAGGAGGGGGTTGCGCGGGTCATTCGCGCACGACGCGAGCCTGGGCTGCCGCCAGCGTTCTTTCCTGCCATGCTCGTGGACGAGCGTGCCGAACTTCACGCCCGACGTGCGGAGAGCAGACATCGCTGCGCGTGCGCTGTGATGCTGGCAAGCGCCCATCGGCCTCTGAACTACCTCACCGGTGCGTTGAGAGGGGCGCATGCGCTGAGAACAGCAGTTGGGGCGTTGCGCACGAAACGGCGGACAGAAGAAGCTCCGACCGCTGAGCCTCGCGGTGCTTCACGGCTTGGGACATATCGTGGCGCGGCACGCCACGGCCGAGACGGTGTCGCCCGGCAAGCCGTTCCGCTCGTTCTCGATGTTGCTGGCGGCGTTGTCATTGCCGGGGCTTGGCGTCGAGACGCACCGCAAGCCGCTGTTGCTGGAAGGCGACGAAACGGCGGGGCTACCGAGCAGACGATCATCGCACACCGATGGTATCGGGGGCCGTGCCGCGCTCTGCGTAGGCAAGCGAATGTGCTGCTCGTTATGCGGCCAGCTTCATCGCGTGCGGAGGCGGCGACCGACAGGGCGTCGCGCGCGCGGACAACGCCGAAGGTGCGGCAGCACCATGCTCTCGCGCGGTTTGAAAGCCGGGTCAGAACGGGCTTTGCGTTCCCCGGCCGGCGCCAACCACGCCGGCCCGCGCGGGCTATCGGCGATTCGAAGCCGCAAGATCGAGGCACGTTGCGTGCAGGGTGACGGCCGTGGCGTAACCGTTCTCCGAAACCTCATGAAATCTGACAAGCGCCATCAGGCTGCCCATGGCAGATCAGGTTTTGGTTCCTGCTTCACGGAAGCTCGTTTCACGCGAGCCTTGCGGTTCGCGCCAGAGCGTGCCTCTCCACAAGCTGAGACCGCAGAACTTGCGGCCAAGCCAGCGAGGTTGCGGGCCGCGTTCAGATCACGCCCGACCTCGAAATCACAGTCATCACAGCGGAACGTCCTTTCCGCCAAGGCCAGCGTCTGCTTGATGACGCCGCAGCAAGAACAGGTCTTGCTCGAAGCATACCAGCGATCGGCCACGACAATGCGTGCGCCATATCG
>JASHVB010000057.1 GCA_030039695.1 Acetobacteraceae bacterium | reverse complement strand
ATCATCGATGTGACAGTGCCCCGCGTCGTGATCCGCGACGAGTGGCCGGACGTGTGGCGTGCGCCTGGCCTGTTCGTACCGGTCAGTAATGCGCTGTTTGTCAGGCGGCCGAATGTAACGCTGGGCGTCCGGCGCCGACGGCGGCTCAGAACTGACTGAGAGCCGCGACCACCACCGTGATCAGTCCCAGTACCAGGTTGAGGCCGATCAGCTTGCGGATCGCGTCGATATTGGCCGCCATGCGCGCGCGGTCGGTCGTCCGCCGGAATCGGGCGTAAGGTCCGAACACGATCACCACGAACACCACCGACATGATGAGGCCGAGGCCCATCATGACCTGCACATTCCACCGTGCGTTCGCGGGCCCGCCGAATTCGCCGAACAACACCGCGAAACCGGTCAGCAGGATCAGCGGCATCGCGTGCCAGATGATCATGAAAAAACGGCGAAAGATCTGCGTGTGCAGCAAGAGCCGCTGTGGCGCATCCAGCACCACTAAACTCGGACGCAACACGAGATACGCGAAAAACATGCCGCCAACCCAGATCACCGCGCACAGAATGTGAACGGCGAGCAGAGCGCCCCATATCGTCATCGTCTGAACTCCGTCGGTTCCCAGGGCGCGCGGCATCAGCCCGGTGGTGGCAGAAAGTTCACCTCGTGCTGGCCGGCAATGCGGACGACCTCGGCAGGGTCCGCGAGATTGTGGATGGCGTTGAACAGATCCCAAAGGCGTCGCGTGGGAGACACCCAGAACAGGCAGGTCACGTCCGACTGGGTCTTGTTGAAAATGCCATGCGAAATGTTGCGCGGCAGGCGAATCAGATCGCCGGGAGCGGCGCCGGCGGGTTGGCCGTCGAGCACCAGCTCGAACCGGCCGGAGAACAGGTAGATGAATTCGTCCTGCGTCGGATGGACATGCGGCGGCACGAACGTGCCCGGTGGGAACGTCGCATGCCAGGCGAAACTGCTTTCGGTCACCTGTAGCGGACGATAGGTCTGGCCCAGGATGTTCCAGACGATGCCGTCCACGCTGGTGGCGGCAGCGGTAACGCCGGCGGTCATCGGAGGCGGAGCGGGCATGAGCAGTTTCTCTGTACGAAGTATCGGCCGGCCTGTCCCGCTATGATCCGGGCAGGCCAGCCATGACGGTTACCGGCGGCCCGATCACTCCGCGGCGGCGGCGACTTCGCGCTTCCGCAACGCCGCGATCTTCGCCTGAGCGCGGGCGCGGCGCTCATCGAACTTCGACAGCCGGCGCTTCGGATTCGGATGTACGACGTTGTCGTCCGCACCCGGATTCTTCTGCGAACCGGCCCAGCCGTGCGCGGCGATGTCGAAGATGATGCCGTTCAGGTCGGTGTGCTTCACTTCGTATCCGTCGGGATTGTTCGGGTCACCCATGATCCAGGTGGCACCGTTGGTGCGTGCGATCTTGCCCTGCTCCACCACGTCGTCGACCCAGAAGCCGATGTGATGGATGCCGACATAGTCCTTGCCGGTGCCCTGCGCGGCTTCGTCGCTCTTGAA
The DNA here is from genome assembly GCA_030039695.1 of Acetobacteraceae bacterium. Next base: position 16,004 of record JASHVB010000057.1, on the reverse strand, counting down.
ATGCAGGATTGCCAGATTGACGACCCCATCGGTCAGGAACACGCCCTCGGCAAGCGGCCCGTCGAGCTCGGTAACTTCCTGCAGGCCCACCGCCTGCTTGTAGAATTCGGCGGTCTCCCAGGGATCCTCGACGCTCAGCGCGACGTGACGGATCCGGCCTTTGGTCTGCGCGGTCATGGACAACTCCCTATTTGGTCTGGCCTCTGGCCGTCAGTGTAGCCGGAAATCGCTTGGAAGCCAGGGGCCACGAGACCGAGGCTAGTGCGCGGGCCAGGTGGGCCGATTAAGCTGGGGCGGGAGTGCTATCAATGGGAGACGATCACATGACCAACCGAGTGGGCCGCCGCGCCCTGACCGGCGCTGCCGCCTTGCTGCCTGCCAGCGCCCTGATGGGGACGGCCGAGGCACAGACGGCCAACGAGAGCACATTCGATCGGGTTCGCCGTACCAAGGTGCTCCGGATTGCCGGCCTGCCGGGCGCCCTGCCTTATTTTGATAAGGACCTCGTCACCGGCAAGTACACCGGCGCTTGCGTCGACATGGCGAACGACATCGCCAAGGTTTTCGACGCGCAGATCACCTATCTGGACGCTACCTACGGCACCTCGGTGCTCGATCTCCAGTCGAACAAGGTCGACCTGGCCTTTGCGCTGAACCCGACCCCGCAACGTGCGTTGTCTATCGGCTTCACCCATGCGGCGATCATCCATCCCTTCGGCTGCCTGGCGAAACACGGTCTAAACCCGGCGACCTGGGACGACCTGAACATGCCGAACATCCGCATTTGTTTCGACATCGGCTCACTACACGAAGTCGCGGCGCGCCGTTATTGCCCCAGGGCGCAGCTCATCGGCTACCAGACCACCGACCAGTGCCTGCTGGCGCTGCAATCCGGTCACGCCGACGTGCAGATTCTGGCCGCCCTGCTGGGCCTCGCTGCGGTGGGCAAAAACCCCTCGCTGGGGCCCTACCATCTGCTGACCAACCCCATCGTGGCGCTGCCGAGCTGCCTGGGCATCCAGTGGGACGGCGACTGGCGCTTCCGCGAGGTACTGAACGCGTGGATCGACTTCAACCGCGGCACCGGCCAGATTCGCGAGTGGCTGCTGGACGGCTTGGCGAAGTTCGGCGTCAAGCGCGACCAGGTGCCAGCCGTGCTGAGCTTCTAGGCGTTCCACCACCTCTCGCGGCTTCGGCGGGAGAGGTCGAGGTGCGCAGGACCGAGGGATAAGGGGCCTACCGTATGGACCTTTTCGATCGTCCAGCCTCAGCCCGGCTCGGTACGCTCGCCGGCCTCTCCGGCTTCGCGGGAGAGGCTCCAGTCTGACATGCCCTACCACTGGGACTTCTTCTTCCTCGAACGCTACATCCCGTTGCTGTGGAGCGGTGTGCTGGTCACGCTTGCCTACACTGTCGGCACGGTGTTTTTGGGATTGCTGATCGGCCTGCTCGTCGGTCTCGGCCGCCTGTCGGGTTCTAAGCTGCTGAATCTGCCCCTGATTGCCTACATCGAAGCATTCCGCTGCACGCCGCTGCTGGTGCAGCTCATCTGGTTTTATTACGCGCTGCCAGTACTGCTGGGCATCCAGATTCCCGCGGTGGCCGCCGCCACCATGACGCTGTCGCTCTATACCGGCGCGTTCTACGCGGAGATCTTCCGCGGCGGCATCATCTCGATCGAGCGTGGTCAGTGGGATGCCGCTCGCGCCCTGGGCTTGCGACCCTGGCAGATGATGCGGCGGGTCATCCTGCCGCAGGCAATCCGCCGCATGATCCCACCTTTTGTCAACCAGTCCATTACCCAGCTCAAGAACACGTCGCTCGTTTCGGTCATTGCGGTACCGGACTTGCTCTACAACGGCGGCCTGATCACGGCAGACACTTACCGCCCGCTGGAAGTCTATACGGTGGTGGCGCTGGTCTATTTTGCCATGCTATTTCCGAGCACCCTTCTGGCGCAGGCATATGAGAGACACCTGGCGCGGGGACGATGACCGCGGGTTGCTGTCGGGCGCCGATCTGCCGTCATTGCGGAGCCAAAAGGGGCGCAGCAATCTCCCGCAATCGATCGCTTCGTCGCCTACACCCCCTTGCAATCCAGTTGCGCGCCCCGCGCTGGCACTGCGCGTCGCAACCCTCATCATTCGGAGCGTCCCGCCATTCGTTCGCGACGTACGGCAGGTCCTCCACCGCGATGCAATACCCTGCCCGGTCGGCGTGCTGCGCCACAGTGAGCAACCGGTCGGACAGCAGCAGCGGGCTGAACGGCGCGACCGGGGCCGCGATGGTGCGGCTGATGCAGCCCATGACTTTGTCCCTCCTCGGCTGTTCGATGCCACACCGCCTGAAGGGAAAAGCCGCGCCGATCCCTGATCTGATTCGATGAACCTGTGTTAATTCCGGTCAGCCCCCGTACGCGGCATTAATTGCTCGGTGAGGGTTGCCCAATAAGAGGCGCCGACCATCAGCACCTCGTCGTTGAAGTCGTAGGCGGGGTGATGCACCATCGCATCATTGCTGCCGCGCCCGGCGCCCAGCAGGATGTAGCTGCCGGGTTTGGCCTGCAGCATGAAGGCGAAGTCCTCGCCGCCCATGGTCGGATTGCCCATCGGCAGCACCCGCGCATCGCCCGCCACCGATGCGGCCGCACGCAGCGTAAGCTCGGTCGCCGCCGGGTCGTTGATCGTCGCAGGATAGGCACGCTGGAACGTTACCTCAGCCTTCGCACCGAAGCTTGCCGCGATGCCCGTCGCTAGATTGCGCACGCCTGCCTCCAGCTTGTTGCCGACTTCAGGTTTAAACCAGCGCGCGGTCCCCTTCATGTGCACCGTTTCCGGGATCACGTTGTAAGTGTGACCGCCGCTGATGTGGCCAATGGTGATCACGCCGCCTTCCACCGGCTCAATCGTACGCGACACGATGCTCTGCAGCGCCGTGACGATGTGACTGGCGATGACGATTGGATCATTGCCAAAATGTGGCTGCGCGCCGTGGGTGCCCTTACCGGTGATCGTGATCTCGATATTGCCGACCGCGGCCATGATCGGCCCGCTGCGCCACTGGAACGTCCCCGCCGGAACCCTCGGCCAGTTGTGCATTCCAAACACCATGTCCACTGGACAACGTTCGAACAAGCCCTCCTTCACCATGATCTCTCCTCCGGCGAGATTTTCCTCGCCCGGCTGGAAGATCAGGTACACCGTGCCGTCGAAATTGCGTGTCTCCGCGAGGTACTTGGCCGCGCCAAGCAACATCGTGGTATGGCCGTCGTGGCCGCAGGCGTGCATCACGCCGTGGTTGCGGCTGGCATAGGGCAGATTGGTTTCCTCGTGGATCGGCAGCGCGTCCATGTCGGCGCGGAGACCGATCGAACGGGCGGATTCGCCGCTTCCGCGGATGACGCCAACGACGCCGGTGCGGGCGAGGCCGGTGACGATCTCGTCGACGCCGAATTCCTTGAGCTTCTCCTGCACCACCGCAGAGGTGCGGTACTCCTCCAGCGCGAGTTCCGGATGGGCATGCAGGTCGCGCCGCCACTCCGTCATCTCGCCCTGGAACTCGGCGATTCGGTTAATGATCGGCATTTTTATCGTCCCAACACCCGGATCAGCCCTTGTGGGACCTGGTGAAGGTTCGTGCAAGTCCTGCCTCAAGCGGCATCGGGTCGAAGCGGAGCATGGCGCGCATCGGGCCGATGTCGAACGCTTTGTCCTCCACCAGACGGCGAATTTCGGCTGTCCGTACAGTCGGCAGGAAGGGAAGGAGACGCGTCAGGCTGGCGAGCATGATCAGCGGCGCGGCGGGACACGGCACGATACGCGGCGGTCTGATACCTGCCGCCGCAGCGACAGCACCCACAAAATCGGCGTAGCGGATCGGGCGCGGGCCTGCGATCACGATAGCGTGCGGGCCATCCCAGTCGCGGCCGAGTGCGGCGAGAACCGCGCGCGTGACGTCATCTTGATGAATCGGCTGCACGAGTGCTGCACCACCATTCGGCAAAGGCAGCACAGGCGCTCGGCGTAGCACACCAGCGAGCCGCTGTACGTTGTCCTCACCTTGTGCGCCGTAGATCATTGTCGGGTGCAGCATGACACCCGCGCGACCGGACGCGAGGAACGCTGCTTCGCCCGCGATCACCCCGTTGCCATGGTCATCCGGCCAGCGAGTGAACTTCCGCGTGCTGCCCAGGAAGACGAAACGCGCGTTCGGCGGCGCCGCAGAAACGACGGCCGCCGCGTAGCGCGCATGAGCGGTCGAGACGACATGTGTTGCGTCACGCAATGCGGCACGCAACCCGACCGAATCCTCAAGTCGGGCAACGTGCGGGACGAGGGCAATTCCGGCCGCCGCCCAGCGCGCCGGCTCCCGGATGATCGGCACCGGTCGGGCTCCACTTTCGACCAGCGCGCGGCATAGCGCTGCTCCGGACCGGCCCGATGCGCCTATGACGTGAATGGCCACCCGATCACCGGCAAGGCAGCACTTGGCCTCAGTGACACGGATAGCGTTCTGCCAGGAACTGCAGCAGCGCGGTGACTGCTTTCGTGTTCCGCCGTTCCGCCTCAGCGCCCACCCAGCGGGCGAATTCCGCAAGCGTGGCGTCGCGCGATGTTCCCTGAGGGATGCAGAAGGGCCTGCCATGCATCAACTCGAGATCGACCACACCCTGGGCAAAGCCATGGCAGTAATTGACCTTCGCTTCACCCGCCGGTTCCCGCGGGCTGGCGGTGCACAATTGGGCCAGCTCTCCGGCGGTGCGCGCGTGCAAGCTGATCGGGCGCTGCGCGTGAGCTGAAACGGGAAGCGCGACGAAAGCCAGAGCGGCGAGCAGGGCCAATCGGCTCATACGGGATCTCCTGACGTGACGGACGCGCCCATTGAAGCCGGCGCGGCCGCGGCGCGCCAGCGCTGCCAGCCGGCGGCACGCAACTCGCAGGCGGGACATATGCCGCAGCCATAACCCCATTCGTGGAGCAGGGTGTGATCGCCCAGATAGCAACTGTGCGTTTCGGTACGGATGATCTCCACCAGCGCATCGCCGCCGAGTTCGTGTGCAAGCGTCCAGGTTGCCGCCTTGTCGCGCCACATCAGCGGCGTCTCTAGCACGAAGCGGCGCTGCATACCCAGGTTCAGCGCGAGCTGCATGGCCTTGATCGTATCGTCACGGCAATCGGGGTAGCCGGAGTAGTCGGTCTCGCACATGCCGGCCACGATCCGCTTGATGCCACGCCGATAGGCGATGGCACCGGCGCAGGTCAGGAACAGGAGATTGCGGCCGGGAACGAAGGTGTTCGGCAGCCCCTCCTGCGTCATTGCGATCTGGATGCCGGACGTCAGCGCCGTGCTCCCGAGTGCCGCAAGTGTCGCGCTCAGGTCCACCATGTGGTCAGGCCCAAGCGCCGGACATGCCAATTTCGCGCGGATCGGCTCGCGGCACGCGAGCTCGACCACGTGCCGCTGGCCGTAGGCAAAACCGATCGTTTCGACATGTGCATAGCGCGCCAGTGCCCAGGCCAGGCAGGTGGAAGAATCCTGGCCGCCGGAAAACAGCACCAATGCCTGGTCGCTCGAGGTCACGGCCCCGGAGGTATCACTCCGTTACGCCTTTTGGGAGGGGGCGCAGTGTCGCCGCCTCAGGGTTTCGCGGCAATGAACGGCGTCTGCAGAGTACCAGTCTGCAAATCCGGCGGCCACAGCACCACCTCGGGTTTGGCTTCCCGGAACTGACCAAGGCCGTGTCCGCTGACGCCGTGGAACTGCACTGCCAGAACGCGCGGCTCGTTCCATTCACCATTTGGCCCAAATTTGATGCTACCGGCGATGGTATGGAACGTATGGGTACGCAGAAAGTCGGCGAGCTTCGCCTGGTCGAGACTTTTGGTCCCCTCGATGGCCTGCTGTAGCACCTGCATGTCGGAGTAAGCGAACGGCGGCAGGTAGTAGCCGAGCGGGTCGATGCCCAGCGCCGGCGCTTTCGCTTGATATTCCTTGAGGAACGCTTGTGCCTCCGGCGTATCGAAGCTCTTCACCGGCTGCCAGAAATCGTAGTCCTCGATGCCGTTCAGCAAATTGCCAAGCTGCTGCTTGATGGTGGTCGACTGTAGTCCGACCATTCCGCCGCCAAACAGCATCGCATGGAGGCCGACTTCGCCAACCGCGCGCACCATGCCGACGGTATCGGTCGGATAGGAGCCGACATAGACCAGGTCAGGGTGCGTCGCCGCGATGGCACGCACGATCGGCGTGTAATCCACCGTGTTTGGCGGATAGGTCTGATCATACACGATCTGGTAGCCGGCACGCTTTGCCTGAATACGCGCGCCATCCACCGCGTTCTTCGAAAATTCGGAATCCGCTCCGACCAGAGCAATCGTCTTCGGTTTCGGGTTCATCCTGACAGCTAATTCGAAGAAGCCCCGCGAAAATGCTTCGCGCGGATTCGAGCCGCCTGCGGGAATAATGGAAAAATAATTTTGATAGTGAAATTCGCTGTTCACATCGAGGCCGAACAAGCCGAGGAAGGTCAGGTTATGCTGCATCACGATCGGCATCGCCGGCACGAGCATGTTGGTACCGTTCCCGCCGAGCAGGATGTCCACATGGTCGACATCGAGCAGCTTGGTGATGATGCCGGGAACCAGCGCCGGGTTGGACTGATCGTCATAGTAAACCAGCTTCACCGGCCGACCGAGCAGGCCACCATCTTCGTTGACGTGCTGCGCCCAGATCTGGAACGCAAGCAGCGACGCCTTGCCGTTAACGGCGAGGCCGCCGGTCTCCTCGATGTCGAATCCGATGGTGATCGGCTCGGCGGCCGTGGCGGCCGGCGCCGCGGCCAGCAGGGTCAGAGCGAGCCCCGCGGCCCATGAAGCGAAGCGCATGTGTTTCCCCCAAATCCTCAGGAACGTCCGCATCCGTGCGCAGACGCCGGCGGCGAATTCATCCCACGCCAATAGTGGGGTCAAGATGAACGCTGGTTGTGCTAGGGTTGCTGTCCGGGCAACGCGGCAGGGGAGGTAGGGCCATGCGATCGTGGATTCACGTGGCACGCGGGCGGCACGTGCGGCAGGCACGCGTCGGGCTGGGTGAGCTCAGGGAAGAGCATGTCAGCCGGCAAGGCTTCTTCGGCCCGGTGGCCATGCTCTACCGAACAGATGGGCCGAACGAAATCATACGCGTCGAAGGCACTCTGCATCCGCGGCGATTGGTCGATACCGCACGAGTTGAGCCGTCGGACCAAAACGACCCACGGGGCGTGCCCGAAGTGCTGCTGGCCAATGCAGACGTCTCGATCTCGATCAGCCGGCGGACCCAGGCGATGTCCTTCGCATACCGCAACACCGACGGCGACTTGCTGTACTTCGTCCACGAAGGGACCGGCGCCTTTGCCACCGAATTCGGGCAGTTATCTTACGAACCGGGCGATTACGTGCTGATTCCAAAGGGAGTGACGTTCGCCCTGCATCCAGCGTCAGAAGCAGGCCGGCTCTTGGTCATTGAATCACGAGCGCCGTTGACACTCACAGAACATCTTCAGGTCGGGAGGCACATGCCGGTCGATCCGACAGTGCTGACGCTGCCCGAACTCTGCGATTACCGCTTCGCACGGCGCGACGAGTGGGAACTGCGTGTGAAGCACGCCGACGCTTACAGCTCCATCTTTTACCGCAACAATCCGCTGCAGACCGTGGGGTGGAAAGGTGATCTGTTTCCTTACAAGTTGAACATCCGCGACATCATACCGATCAGCTCAGACCGTATCCATCTGGCGCCATCGGCCTGGGCGACATTCGAGGCGACTGGGTTCATGGTCGTGACTTTCGTTCCTCAGATTGCCGTGGCCGACCTGAACGCTGAAGAGCTGCCGTCCTATCACCGCAACGTCGACTATGATGAAACCGTGTTCGTGCACCATGATGCGTCCGGCGCGCGGCGTTCGGGCATGCTGTCGCACACGCCGCAGGGGATTCTTCATGGTGCCGACGAGGCAACGCGGGCGGCGTTCCAGACGCGGCGGCGGCCGGACATGCGGCGGACGCTGACGGGGGTCAGCGTGGACACCGAGCGGCCGTTGATTGCGAGCGCGGTGTGCGAACGGCTGACAGAATAAATCGGGCAAGCTTGACGGCTGCCCTCCGCCGGTCCGTATTTCGCTGCAGAATGCAAAGGGAGGCAGCGTCATGATCCTGACCGATCAGGTCGCCCTGGTGACGGGCGCAGGCCAGGGCATTGGTAAGGCGTGTGCGATCGCCTTGGCCGAGGCGGGCGCAAACGTGGTTGTCGCCGATATCAACGGGCCAGCTGCTGAGGAGACCGCCGCCGCGGTGAGCCGATTCCAGAAGCGCAGTCTTGCTTTGCCCACTGATGTCGGCGACCTGCAGCAGATTGATACGATGGTGCGCCGGGCGATCGAGGCATTCGGCCATATCGATATTTCCGTGAACAACGCCGGCGTCACGCGCCGCGCCGACATCATGGATCTGACGGAGCAAGACTGGGACCGCATCCACAGGGTGAATGCGAAGGGTGTGTTCTTTTGTCTGCAGCGGGTCGCACGCGAGATGATCCCGCGGCGCAGCGGTCGGATCATCAACATCGCGTCGATCGCCGGGAAGGGCTATGCTGGTACATCGAATGCCGCATACGCGGCCAGCAAAGGTGCGGTGATTGCTCTGACCAAGACTGCGTCGCAGCAGTTAGGGCGGTACAATATCAATGTGAATGCGATCTGCCCGGGCGTGACCCGTACGGCGCTGTCTGAGGCCAACCTGCGGGTGCGCGCGCAGCAAGAAGGCATCACCGTCGACGAAATGGAGCGGCGCCGCGCATCAGCCATTCCGTTGCAACGAGCAAATGATCCGGAGGACATCGCGGCGATGGCAGTATTCCTGGCCTCACCGGGCGCGCGCAACATCACTGGGCAATCGTATAATGTAGATGGCGGGATCATTCCGGACTGATCCGAACGTGTGGAGGAAAGCATGATCATCGACTGCCACGGACATTACACGACGTCGCCGCGTCAGCATGAGGCGTGGCGGACCGAGCAAATTGCAGCGCATCAGGAAGGTCGGGCGTCTCCGTCTCGGCCGAGTATCACCGACGACGAAATCCGCGCTACCATCATCAACGGTCAGTTGAAGGTGCAGCAGGAACGCGGCACCGACCTGACAATCTTCTCGCCGCGCGCGGCCGGCATGGGGCATCACCTTGGCGACGCGTCCACCAGCGAGGCCTGGGCCAGCGCCTGCAACGAACTCATCCATCGCGTCTGCACGCTGTTCCCCCGCAATTTCATCGGCGTGTGCATGCTGCCGCAAAGCGCCGGCGTGTCGCCGCAGAATTGCATCGCCGAGCTGGAGCGGTGCGTACTGCAATACGGGTTCGTCGGCTGCAATTTGAACCCCGATCCGTCAGGCGGATACTGGCGGGATCCGCCGTTGGGCGATAAGTACTGGTACCCGCTCTACGAGAAGATGGTGGAGTTGGACGTTCCAGCGATGATCCACGTCAGCCAGGCGTGCAATCCGGCGTTCCACACCACCGGCTCGCATTATCTGAACGGCGATACCGCCGCGTTCATGCAGTGCCTGACGTCGGATTTGTTCAAGAACTTTCCGACGCTGAAATTCGTCATCCCACATGGCGGCGGAGCGGTGCCGTACCATTGGGGCCGGTTTCGCGGGATCGCGCAGGACATGAGACTGCCGCCACTGACGGAGCATGTGCTGCGGAATGTGTTCTTTGACACGTGCGTGTATCACCTGCCGGGACAGGAGCTGCTGGCAACGGTGATTCCGACGGAGAACATCCTGTTTGCCTCAGAGATGATCGGGGCGGTGCGCGGCGTAGATCCGGAGACGGGGCACCACTACGACGATACCAAGCGTTATATCGAGCAGCTCCCCTTCTCGCCAGCCGACAAGGAGAAGGTGTACGAGGGGAACGCACGGAAAGTGTACGGGCGGCTGTCGGCGCAGATTGCGAAACAGTTCGGTGCGGGGTGATGCGTGTCTATGGGTTATTGCGAGGGGTGAGGCGGAGAAGCGATTGCCCGCGGGGGATTGGTCCTGCCCGATGGACCTTGCAATGACGCAGACCGACCCATCGGCGCACGTTGTCATCGTCGGTGGCGGACATGCTGGCGGTTCGACTGCGGCGCTGCTGCGGCAATTCGGCTGGAAGGGGCGGATTACGCTGGTCGGAGAAGAACCGTTCCTCCCTTACCAGCGCCCGCCGCTGTCAAAGACATGGCTGAAGGGAGCGGCAGACGCGGCGAGCGTTGCTCTGCGGCCGATAGCGTTCTACGACAACAACAATATCAATTTGTTGCTTGGCGTGACGGCAACCGCGATCGACCGCGATCGCCGCACCATCGCGCTCTCAACCGGCGAGAACCTGCAGTACGACGAGCTTATTCTCGCGACTGGCGCGCGTCCGCGCGTGCTGCCGGTGCCGGGCTATGATCTCGGTGGCGTCTTGGACCTGCGCGGCATTGCCGACGCCGACCGCATCAAGGCCGCGCTCGTCGCCGGTTCCCGACTTGTCGTGATCGGCGGCGGTTACATCGGCCTGGAAGTGGCCGCATCGGCGCGCACCATCGGCGCGTCGGTAGCCGTCGTCGAGCGCGAGGAGCGCGTGCTCGCACGAATCGCCTCGCCGGTCTTGTCGTCGTTCTTCCATCAGGCGCACGAGGCCCAAGGTGTCCGGATCCTGTGCAGCGCGACGGTGGCGGCGATTGAAGGCGACGCCGGCCGCGCCACGTCTGTCCGACTGGGCGATGGAGCGCGACTGTCCTGCGACGCCGTGCTGGTCGGCATTGGGGCCGGCCCCGACGACCGGTTGGCACGTGATGCTGGCATTGCTTGCGAGAACGGCATTGTCGTCGACCTGGCTGCGCGCACCAGCGACCCGCATATCCATGCAATCGGCGACTGCACCTGCCGGCCCCTGCCGATCTACGAGCGGCGCTTTCGTCTGGAAAGCGTACCGAACGCGCTGGAGCAAGCGAAGCAGGCCGCCTCCGATCTGTGCGGACGGGCGGCGCCCGCACAGGAAGTGCCGTGGTTTTGGTCCGATCAGTACGATATAAGGCTACAGATCGCAGGCCTGCCGTTCGATGTGGCCTGCACGATCGTGCGCGGCGATCCAGCGACCGGGCGGTTCGCAGTGTTTCACCTCACCCTTGACGGAACGCTGCAGGCAGTCGAAGCGGTCAATGCGCCAACGGAGTTCATGGCCGGTAAGTCAATGATTGGCCGGCGTAAGAAGGTAACGGCGCACCGGCTGCGCGACGTATCAGTCTCCATGCAAGAGCTCGCGGGCGGAACAAACGGCGGTATCTGAGGGACAAACTATGCCTAAGGTGACCTATATCGAGTTCAACGGTACCGCACACACGGTTGATGTGCCGGTCGGTCTGTCCGTCATGCGCGGCGCCGTGGACAACAACGTCCCTGGCATCGACGCCGATTGCGGCGGCGAGTGCGCCTGTGCCACCTGCCATGTCTATCTGGAGCGGGTATGGCTCGACAAGATCGGCACACCGGTGCCCGGATCGCAGGAAGCGAGTATGCTGAGCTTCGCAGCGGTAGCGCAGCCGAATTCGCGGCTGTCCTGCCAGATCAAGATGACAGAGGAACTCGACGGGTTGGTCGTTCGCATGCCGGAGGGCCAGCACTGAGCGGAGACCCAACAAGACGGGAGCAACGGCCATGAATGCACCGGTGCATGCTGATCCGACCAGTGAGGCCTGGCGGATGCCACTCGACGCGATCGATGTCAGCGACCCGCAGCTCTACCAGGATGACACTTGGTACCCATATTTCGAGCGGCTGCGGCGCACGGATCCTGTGCACTGGGTACGCGAGAGCCGCTATGGCCCGTATTGGGCGGTCGCCAAATACGCCGACATCATGCACGTGGAGGTGAACCACGGACTATATTCGTCGGCATCCGAACTGGGCGGCATCCAGATAGAGGAGCAACCAAAGGGGATGGAGCGGCCAAGCTTCATCCGCATGGACCCTCCGCGGCACGACGACCAACGCAGGGTGGTCAGCCCGATCGTGGCTCCGGGCAACCTGGCAAACATGGAATCGATGATCCGCGAACGCACCATCCGCGTTCTGGAAGAACTACCACGCCGCGAAGTGTTCGACTGGGTTGATCGGGTGTCCATCGAGCTCACCACAATGATGCTCGCGACGCTGTTTGACTTCCCCTTCGAGGACCGACGTAAGCTGACCTTCTGGTCCGACGTGGCGATTTGCAACGTCAATGCGCCCGACGCGCCGGTGCATTCCGAGCAAGAGCGCTTCGACGAAATGAAACGGATGGCAGCGACCATGGCCGCGCTACTCGCCGAACGCGCGAAGGCGCCGCCAAAATTCGATCTGCTGTCGATGCTCGCCCACGGCGAATCGACACGCGAACTGCCGCTGCATGAGTTCATGGGCACGCTGGCGCTGCTGATCGTCGGTGGCAACGACACCACGCGCAACTCCATGAGCGGTGGGCTGATGGCGTTGAGCGCCAACCCTGGCGAATATCAGAAGTTGCGCAACGACCCCACGCTGATCCCTGGAATGGTGTCGGAGATCATCCGATACGTGACGCCGGTGATCCATATGCGGCGCACGGCGACGGCAGATACCGAACTCGGCGGCAAGCATATCCACAAGGGCGACAAGGTCGTGCTGTGGTACGTATCGGGCAATCGCGATCCGGATGCGATATCCGATCCCGATCGGTTCATCATTGACCGGCCACGGCCGCGGCAGCATTTGTCCTTCGGGTTTGGCATCCATCGCTGCGTCGGCAACCGGCTGGCCGAGCTGCAGTTGCGGATCCTGTGGGAGGAGTTACTGCCGCGGCATCCGGTCATCGAGGTGGTCGGGCCGGCGAAGCGGGTGTATTCGAACTTCATCCACGGGATCAGGTCACTGCCCGTGCGGATTCAATAACCTCGCCGTGCAGCGGGCGAGGTCGGGGGACGTCACCGCCGAGGCGAGCAGGAAGACCCACGGATTTCCGCGCCGCTCGCGCCTCACGGGTGCGGTGGCACACGCGAGCTCTCCCATTCCGTGGGCGAGATGACAAGGAATACCGATGCATATCGCCACTTCGTCTGCCTTCAAAGAAAACGCCCACCGTGCTCTGGCGAACGTCGGCCTGCAGAAGGCCTTGGCGCGCAGCGGCCCGAGCTTCATCGCCCGTCGCGCCGCGGCCGTGGCCGCACTGCCGGAATTCGAGCAGCTCCGGGATGCTGCACGCGACATCAAGAACCATACGCTGGCGTATCTCGACTTCTATCTCGAAGAGTACGAGAAGAACCTGCTGAGCGCCGGGGGCAAGCTCCACTGGTGCTCCACCGCCGACGAAGCGCGCGACGCGGTGCTGGCGATCTGCCGCGCCGCCAATGCGCGCACGGTGACCAAAGGCAAGTCGATGATCGGCGAGGAACTCGCGATCAACGATCACCTGGAACGCAACGGGCTGCTCCCGGTCGAGACCGACCTCGGCGAGTACGTCATCCAGCTTCGGCATGAGCTGCCGAGCCATATCATCGCGCCCGCCTTCCACCTCAACCTGGAAGACTGGGAAGAGACGTTCCGCAACGCCCACACGGACCTGCCACGCGAGCGTGTATTCCGAGAACGCCGCGATATCCTGACCGAAGCGCGCGCCAAGCTGCGCGAACGGTTCCTCACGGCAGACGTCGGCATCACCGGCGCAAATTTCTTGATTGCCGAAACCGGCACCAGCGTCATCGTCACCAACGAAGGAAACGGCGATCTGACGCAGACGCTGCCGCGTGTCCACATTGTACTTGCCAGCATCGAGAAGATAGTGCCGACCATCGAGGACTGCACGTCGCTGCTGCGCGTGCTGGCTCGTTCAGCGACCGGGCAGGACTTCTCGGTGTACACAACATTTTCCACCGGCGCGCGACGGCCCGACGACTTGGATGGCCCTGAGCAATACCACGTGGTGCTGGTCGACAACGGCCGCTCGGCGATGTTGGGCACCGAGTTCCAGGACATGCTGCGCTGCATTCGCTGTGCGGCATGCATGAACCACTGCCCGGTGTATGGCGTGGTGGGCGGACACGCCTACGGCTGGGTATATCCTGGACCTATGGGGGCGGTCCTGACACCGACGCTGATCGGCGTGGACCAGGCGGGCCATTTGCCAAACGCCTCGACCTTTTGCGGCAAATGCGAGAGCGTGTGCCCAGTACGGATTCCACTGCCAAAACTGATGCGGCACTGGCGCGAGCGCGAATTCGAACGGCACCTGTCGCCGCCCGCGGCTCGGCATGGCCTGGCAGTCTGGGGATTTTTTGCACGGCGACCATGGCTTTACCGCCTGGCAACGCGCCTTGCCGCGGTGACCTTGGGCGAATTCGGGCGCAAGCGCGGTAGCTTCCGCAAGCTGCCCTTGGCGAGCGGTTGGACCGAAGGTCGCGACATGCCTGCCCCCGAAGGTGATACGTTCTTCGCCCGCTACGCGCGTGCTCAGCGCTACGGAATGCCGAGATGAGCCGTGAGGCAATGCTGACCGCGATCCGTCGCGGCCTGCGGCGTGGTCCGCTGCCGGCGGATCAGGCGGCGATGCTGGGATCTCGGCTGATTGCACATCCGCGACAGTTGATTCCCGCGCGCTCACGCCTCTCCCACGCAGAACAGGTCGGGCTGTTTGTCGCGAATCTGGAGCAAGAATTCGGCTCGGTGACGCGCGTGCCGGACGCCGAGGCAGTGCCTGGCTCTGTCGCGGACTATCTCGCCGCGCAGAATCTGCCTACGTCGCTCGTGATGGCGCCACATCCACAACTGCGCGCGATTCCCTGGTCGACGCGGCCGTTGCTGGAAATCCGCGAGGGTCGAGCCCAGGCGACGGATCTCGTCAGCGTGCAGCACGCGTTCGCCGCCATCGCGGAAACCGGAACGCTGATGCTGCCCTCCGCTCCAGAACGTCCCACGACGCTGAACCTGCTGGCGGACACGGAAATCGTCGTTCTGCGGGCGTCCCGACTGGTCGGCGCCTATGAGGAAGCGTGGGACCTGCTGCGGGCTGAGCTCGGTGGCATGCCACGCAATGTCATGCTGGTAACCGGCCCTTCGCGGTCCGCCGATATAGAGCAAACCCTGGAACTCGGCGCTCATGGACCGCGTCGGCTGCACGTAGTGCTGGTGGAGGATGCGCCACAGGAGTAGCTTGCCGCGCCATGGCCCCTGCACCGCCGTTCTGGAAGACCAAGCGTCTGGAAGAGATGACCGATGCTGAGTGGGAGTCGCTTTGCGACGGCTGCGGCCGTTGCTGCCTGCACAAACTACGCGACGATGACACCAACGCATTGGCGTTTACGAATGTGGCGTGCCGGCTACTGGACCTGCATACCTGCCGTTGCAGCGATTATGCCAACCGCCGGCGGCGCGTGCCCGATTGCGTGCGGCTGACTCCGGCGGAAGTGCGGCAGATCGATTGGCTGCCGCCATCCTGTGCATATCGCCGGCTGGCCGAAGGAAAGGACCTGGCTTGGTGGCATCCACTCGTTTCGGGCGATCCCAACACCGTCCACCAGGCGGGCGTTTCGGTGCGCGGACGCGCAGTCAGCGAGCGCCGGGCCGGGCCGTTCGAGGCCCATGTCGTTGATTGGCCGGGCCGCGCTCCGCGCGCCCGGCGCCCGGGAAAGGAGACTGCGCTATGATGCAAAACGCGCTGTACGGTGGCATCAATGCTGCCGTACTGACACCGATGAATGCCGACCTGTCGGTCGATCTGGACCGCATGGCGGCACACTGCCGCTGGTTATTGGCGAACGGATGCAACGGGCTCGGCGTGCTCGGCACCACGGGCGAAGCGAACAGTGTCGGGATTGCTGAACGGATGGAGGTGCTGGAAGGCTTGGTTTCGCGTGGCATACCGCCGGCCAAGATGATGCCAGGGACGGGCACGACCTCGATCACCGACACGGTACTGCTGACGAAGCAGGCGGA
>JASHVB010000584.1 GCA_030039695.1 Acetobacteraceae bacterium | reverse complement strand
CGGTTGTCCCCCACCTCAGGATAGATACCTACGCGTTACTCACCCGTCCGCCACTGACAGAGTTGCCCCTGCCCGTGCGACTTGCATGTGTTAAGCATGCCGCCAGCGTTCGCTCTGAGCCAGGATCAAACTCTCAGGTTCATCTCCGTTCCGGCGTTGCCGCCGAAACATCAACGAACAGACCCGTACTCATTGGCTTCGCCTGCTTACCATGCAGCAGACGACGCCCATAAAGCGTTCTGTAACGCATCAAAAAGATACATCGCAGCGCACTTCGCAGGCTCGCGAACCAACAAGTCCAGGTTCCGAGAAACCATAGACCGTTCATTCGACCAGCCAACCAGGTGCTCGTTCGCACGCGCACCCCAAAGGGCGCCGCCAACGTATCCCTTCCTAGCCTATTCACCAGTCAAAGAGCGAAGGCAGAGACGACTAATGCCCCGTATCTCGACGGGCCATCCGGCCGACTTGCCTTTGATTTCCGCGCCCCACCGGCGCAGACCGGTGAAGATAGGAGAGCCGCTGGAGAAATGCAAGCGCTTTTCGTCAGCAGCGAGCGGGGGTTTAGGCCAGTTGCTGGAGGCGGTCAAGCGGGGTCAGCGCAGATTTTTTCAGTCCGGCGTCAGTTTGTGCAACGCAAAAAGAACCCCGGAAATTCCGGCACTTTTGGCAACTCTCAAAGCGGGCAGACACCGCTCGCGCATTGCAAACGCGCCAGGTCCACTGCCTCGCGCGCGTTCTGCGCATCGATGCCCGCGAGCAGCGCGGCGAACTCATCAGCCGGCACCTCTTCCTCAGGCAGGTACTCATAGCCCAGCGCATCGTCCGGCCGGGTCGGCAAAACCGCGCAACAGCGTACCGCCGGTTGCTCCTGCAGCACGATTTCGCGGAATTCCGCCAGGTCGTGCCGGTCGGTGTAGAGCTTCAGCGTGTAGCTGACCTGATTGCCCTGTGACTCGCCGATCCAGTGGCGTTCGAGCAACCGCAGCCAGCGATATTGCTGCGCCGGCGACGCCTCGGGCGCAGTCACCAGCCGATCCGCCAGCCCCAGTCGCATGATCAGCGGTACTGTCGGGAACCCGACGATGGTCATCCCTGGGAAGCTGCGCAATTCACGGAGCGGATAACCGCGCGCCTCATACTCGGCCAACAGCCGATCAGACCCCGGCGCCCACTCTCCCGCGGAGTCGCGCGTGCCCCTGAACTGCACCCAGCGCAGATATTGCGCCCGCGCGGGCAAGTGAGCGCCCTCGGTTAATCCAAACAGCTTGCTGATCGTACCCGACGGCTTCACCGTGGTCACCGTGACCGGTCGCGCCAAGCCCAGCTCGCTCGCATAGCCGTCGCCTTCGGCCTTCGCCACGTCCGATAGATGCGCCAGCATCTCCCAGAACGGCGCCGACCGCGCCTCGTCCAGCAGATCAGCGAAGTCCAGACCGAAGCGCAGCCAGGCGTATTCGTGCAGCCCAGTCGGACCGATGCCCATGCGATTCGTCCGCGCCACTTCCTGCGCGTAGAGCGAGTCCATGGTGTTGGCGCGCATCAGGAAGCGCACGCCGAGCCGCACGGAATCCTCCACGCGCGCGTCCCAGAGCCTAGCGACGTCCGGGGCTGGCGCGCCCGGCGCCACGTCCTCGAACGGCACCGGACAGGCGAGCAGCGGTGCGAAATCGGAGATGACGCAGTAGCCGCCAGTGACGTGCAGCGAGATCTCGCCGCACGGATTGGTCGTGGCGGGGAACTCGGACGCCGTGGCGCGCGCGCTCAATTCGGCCAACAACGCCGCGCCATCGTCCACCCGGTACCGCGCGCTGCGGAAACCGCTGCCGTCCGCATCCACCGGGCGCGTCCGGGCGACGCCGGTACGGTGGTCCTCCAACCGATCGCCGTTAATGAAGCCAGGCTCGCCATTGATCCAGGCGCAACGCGTCGCTTCGTGGAACACCGCCCGCGCGTGCTCGGTCAGCGGATGAGCCGGATCGCCGTGGCGCACGCGATCCCAGAATTCCGCATCGACCATGACGGAATTATTAGCGGTCCACAGCCCACCGCTCTCCTTGGCGCGAATGAACCGCAGCACACCGGGATCGCGCCAGGACTTCGTCGCCATGCGCGCCGCCCGACGCGCGCCGCCGACTTGCACTTCCATCGACAGATAATGATCCAGCCGAAGCGCCTGCTCCCACGGCTGCACTGGACCGTTCACTTGGTTAGGCTCTCTTGCAGATTCAATCACTTCACGTCGAATTCTGATAAATGCCCGCAGCAACGATACCGGCCCGGACGCAGGCCGGCCCTGCATGCCGCGGATCGGCATCCCTGATTGCCGAATGGCGGAGAAGTCCAGAACCAGCGTACGATCATGCTCCCGCCGGAACGCCATCGCCTCCAGATGCTCCATCGCTTTCGCCCAGCCCTCGCGGCTGTCGTCGATGCGGTAGATCACCGCGTCAGCCGGCGCATCGGCCAACTCCGCCAGCACCTCGCGAGCAAAAAAATCGCGCACAGCCGCTTCGTCATCCGCCAGCCCGAGCTCGGCAGCGAAGAGCGGCCGGTTGCGTAGCGGATGGTCCGGGTGTTCCGGCGACAGATAGAGGAGGAGCCTCGGCGCGTTCGCCCAATCCACGGCCATAAGCGCGTCGTCGTAGCTACGCCCAACACCCGAGCCATTCAGCAACAGATAGAATTTCGTGAATGATGCCGCGGCGGTGGCGCAGTTGGTGAATGCCTCCATGTTGCGGCTCGGCTGGTCAGCGTCGCCGTGCTGGAGGTGCCGCCCGGACGTCAGAAGCGCGCCGGTCGCGATGGCGTTGCGCAGCCGCGCTTGTTCGATGCGCGCGCTTGGGTCGAGCCGACCGAGCAAGGCAATGTTGCCCGCGGCCACCCGATCAGCGACCCGCCCGAAATCCTCCTCATCCTCGGGCCGGAAAACGGTACGCCGGCACACGGCGAGGCCCATCCCCGCGTCGAGTGCGCGCGCCGGCAGCCTCGACTCGCCGAAGGCCGCCCCAGGCAGATGCCCGAGGGTCAGTAATCCCACGCTGGCCAGACCTCCATCCATGCGCTGTGTTCCGCCGCCATCCCTGACCCAACATATAGGAGCGCGACTCGTGCCCGACAACTAAATCGGGGGTATCCTCCTTATTTCCACGGTGATCTCCTATCCTGCCGGGCGGCCTGATATGGTCACACGCCTGCGCCTTCCCAGAGCGGATATGATCACCCCATCGCTCCTGACCGACGCCAAGTCGTTGCTCGACGCATGCCGGACGCGTGGCATACGCCTCGCCACCGCCGAGAGCTGCACCGGCGGCCTGATCATCGCAACGCTGACCGCGATTGCCGCGTCTTCCGATGTGGTGGATTGCGGCTTCGTCACCTACTCCAACCAGGCGAAGCATGATGTCCTCGGCGTCCCGAAGGAGCTGATGGTTCGCGTGGGCGCGGTCAGCGGCGAGGTGGCGCGTGCGATGGCCGAAGGTGCCCTCGCTCGCTCCCGTGCCGACCTGGCGGTCTCGGTCACGGGCGTCGCCGGCCCGGGTGGCGGCAGCGCCGAAAAACCAGTCGGGCTGATCTGCTTCGGACTCGCCCGCCGCGGCCGGGCGGTCACTGGCGACCGGCAGATTTTCCCCGGCGATCGGACCGCCATCCGCGCTGCGGCGGTTGGGCACGCATTCGTTATGATTCGCGCGGGACTCTGACCGGCGAGATCCCGTCAGGTCTCATTGCCGCGCGTTCGTTGCCGGCACCGCTGCTTCGTCGCGCGTTGCTTCTTTGACCAACGCAGCGACCGCCTCCTGTCCCTCTTCGCGCAGGCCGACCACCACGCCGGCGCGGTCGTCGGCCGGCCGGTTCTGGCTCATCTTCCACTTGCCTTCGAGCCGGCTCACCGGAATCGCAAATCCGACGATCCCTTTCAGCATGCCTTGAATGAACTCCTCCGGCGCATCGGACACCGCCCATGGAGCGCTCCGCTGGCTCTCCTGGCGCTCGGTCAGACGCGTGACCACGTCGAGTAGCCGCGCGGGGTCGTCGAAGAACTCGACAGTGCCATAAGCGTGAACAGCGATGTAGTTCCATGTGGGGACGACCTTGCCGGTGGCGCGCTTGGTCGCATACCAGGACGGCGTAATGTAGGCATCGGCGCCCTGGAAAATGGCCAACGCTTCCCCGAGTGCGCCGCGCGCCTGCGGATTGGGCCGCGCAAGATGGCCGATCAGCGTGCCGTAGGGTGCCGACGACGTCTCCAGCAGCATCGGCACATGGCTGGCGACTAGTCCGTCCGGCGTCCGCGTCACCAGCGTGGCGAGGCCGCTGGCTCGGATGAAGCCGTGCAGATGCTCTACGCGGTCTTCCTTGAACATCGTCGGCAAATACATGGGCGGATCTCCGGATACAGCTGCGCGGAGCCTGCCGGCTTCCCGAGGGCCTTGCCAGGACCCATCGCCGTTCGCGGACCGGTCCAATCAGTCTCATCTTTTTGGACAAGCGGGGCACATCAAGTTCACGCCGACTGCGAACCGGCGAAGCGGAGCGTATGGACCACACTCTACGTGCGTTATCGAGGAGATTGAGCGCGCCGTCACCACCACCAACTTCGAGAGATGGACCAAGCGCACCTCGTTCAGGTGGGACGTCGAGCGCGAGGCAATACCACGCGGGACGGATCCTAGTCCGGGGCTAGGCCCCGTCGGTGCCTGAAGTCACGATCACGAAACACTCTGACACGCCACCACGCGCCAAATCAGGCGGGCGTCTGGAGCAAAGTCACATCAGCGATGAAATGCAAGTTCACCTCGACGGCCAAGGACGATGTCCCGACATATGTGGCGTGATGCTCGGCCTGAACTTTTCATAGATCGCAGTTACGGTCACGCCGCGCGACCCCTGATTCCTGAGCAGTCCGACGACGACCAAGCACCTGACGTGGGCACCACGTAGGCCTGGTGCATCGCCGGTCCTGCGATGCGGGGGGGTTTCTGGTTACGCTGCGACGCGGATGGCGGCGGCGCGCACATCCTCGCCCACGGCCGCTTCGTAGGCGCGGAAATTCTTTTCGAAGCTGCCGACCAGCTCGCGCGCCATCCGGTCGTACGCTGCCTTGTCGGCCCACGAGCGCCGCGGATCGATCACGTCCAACGGTACGTCCGGCACGTGTTCCGGAATCGACAGGCCGAAGAACGGCTCGCGTCGGAACCCGCCGCGCGCCAGCGTACCATCCAGCGCCGCGTTCAGGAGGGCGCGAGTGTGTCGGATGCTCATGCGCTGGCCGACGCCGTGCTGACCCCCGCTCCAGCCGGTGTTGACCAGCCAGCAGTTCGCGTCGTGGCGTTCGATGAGACGCTCCAGCATCTTGCCATAGACTTCCGGTCGGCGCGGTAGAAACGGCGCCCCAAAGCAGGTGCTGAATGTCGCTTCCGGCGAGCTCCCCATGCCCTTCTCCGTGCCGGCGACGCGCGCGGTGTAACCGGACAGGAAATGGTACATCGCCTGAGACGGTGTCAGCTTAGAAATCGGCGGCATCACGCCATACGCATCGCAGGTCAGCATCACCACGTTGCGCGGCTGCCCACCGCGGCCGGAGAGCTCCACATTGGGAATATACTCGACCGGGTAGCAGGAGCGCGTGTTCTCGGTCAGCCGATTGTCCGCCAGATCGAGGCGCCCATGATGATCGCCAATCACATTCTCGAGCACGGTCCCGAAGCGGTGGGTGGCCGCGTAAATTTCCGGCTCGGCATGCTTCGAGAGGTTAATGACTTTGGCGTAGCAGCCGCCTTCGAAATTGAATATGCCATTCTCGCTCCAGCCGTGTTCATCGTCCCCGATCAGGCGGCGCTTGGGATCGGATGACAGCGTCGTCTTGCCCGTGCCGGACAACCCGAAGAACAGCGCCGCGTCGCCGGCCTCGCCGATATTGGCTGAGCAATGCATCGGCAACACGCCACGCTCGGGTAGGATCCAGTTCATCACGGTAAAGATCGATTTCTTGATTTCGCCGGCATATTCGCTGCCGGCGATAACAATCACGCGTTGGGCGAACGACAATGCTATAGCCGTCCCGCTGCGCACGCCATCGATTGTAGGATCGGCCTGAAAATGCGGCGCATGCAGAATGACGTAATCCGGCTCGAAACCCTCCAGCTCTTGTTCCACGGGACGGATGAACATGTTCCGCGCGAACAACGCCTGCCAGGCGCCGGTGCTGACGATGCGAACGCGCACGCGATAGGCCGGATCGGCGCCAGCGTACAGATCCTGCACGAACAGTTCCTGGCCCTGCAGATAGGCCTGCACGCGGGCACGCAGGATCGCGAACTTTTCCGGGGCGAGACGCTGGTTAACGCGCCCCCACCATACATCTTCTGTCACCGAAGGTTCATCGACAACGAACTTGTCCTGCACGGACCGACCGGTATGCACACCGGTCTCCACCATCAGTGCGCCATCCCAGGCGAGGCGGCCTTCGTTACGACGCAGCGCCTCGGCGACCAGTGCCGGAGCACTGAGATTGGCGTACACGGGGCGCGATGCGTGCACACCGGTCCCGGCCAGCGCCTCGGCAGCCAGGATCCTCCAGGTCTTGTGCCGCGTCGCGGCGTGGTCAGTAGCGGTGGTCACGGGTGATTCCTCCGGGGTGCCCCCTCGGGGCATAGCATTGTGGCGGGTGACACCACCAATTAGAAGCAAAACGACCATCAAACTCCAGCGCATCTGCGTGAACAGATATGCTGCGATGCAGCACCCGGGGGCGTGACCAGGGCGACGCCCTGCGCTAGAAGGCGCGCTCGATCGGAATAGAGAAGACAGTAACGTGGCACAAGCGCCAGCGCTCGCAGGCCGCAACAGCCTGCGCACCGGACCCAACGAACGTGGCCGCTTTGGCGACTACGGCGGGCGTTTTGTCGCCGAGACGCTCATGCCGCTCATCCTTGAAGTGGAGCATGCATATAATCAGGCCAAGGCCGATCCAGCGTTCGGCGCTGACCTCGCGCATCATCTGAAGCACTACGTTGGACGTCCCAGCCCGCTGTGGTTCGCCGAGAGGCTGACGCGGCATCTCGGGGGCGCGAAGATCTATTTCAAGCGCGATGAATTGAACCACACCGGTTCGCACAAGGCCAACAACTGCATGGGCCAAATCCTGCTCGCCCGGCGCATGGGAAAGACAAGGATTATCGCGGAAACTGGCGCGGGCCAGCACGGCGTTGCCACCGCTACCATGTGTGCCTTGTTCGGCCTTCCCTGCACTGTCTACATGGGTGCCACCGACGTCGAACGGCAAAAGCCGAATGTGTTTCGCATGAAGCTCCTGGGCGCCGAGGTGAAGCCGGTGACATCCGGCGCGTCCACGCTGAAGGACGCCATGAACGAGGCGCTGCGCGACTGGGTCGCCAATGTGCAGGACACCTATTACCTGATCGGCACGGTCGCCGGTCCGCATCCCTACCCGATGATGGTGCGTGACTTCCAATCGATCATCGGCGAAGAGGCGAAGCAGCAACTGCGGGAAGCCGAAGGTCGACTGCCCGACGCGTGCGTCGCTTGCATCGGCGGCGGCTCGAACGCGATGGGGTTGTTCCACCCGTTCCTGGATGATGCACCGGTACGGCTGATCGGCGTGGAAGCTGGTGGCCATGGTATCGAAACCGGGGAGCATGCCGCCAGCCTCACCGGCGGCAGGCCCGGCGTGCTGCACGGCAACCGCACGTATCTCCTGCAGGACGACGACGGTCAGATCCTCGAAGCGCACAGCATCAGTGCCGGTCTGGATTATCCGGGCATCGGTCCAGAACACTCGTGGCTGCATGACATTGGCCGCGTCGAATATGTGTCGGCGACCGATCAGGAGGCGCTGGCCGCGTTCCAGCTCTGCACGCGCACCGAGGGCATCATCCCCGCACTTGAGCCGGCTCACGCGCTCGCGCATGTGACGAAGCTCGCGCCGACGATGGGGAGGGATCAGATCGTCGTCATGAATTTGTGCGGACGGGGCGACAAGGACATCTTCGCGGTGGCGGAACACCTCGGGGTAAAGCTGTGAGCCGCATCGCCACGCGCTTCGCCGCGCTGAAACGTGAAGGCCGTGGGGCCCTAATCCCCTTCCTGGAGGCGTGGGACCCCGACCAAGCAACCTCAATGGCTCTGCTGCGCGGCATGCCGGAGGCCGGCGCCGACCTGATCGAGATCGGCATCCCGTTCACCGATCCGATGGCCGATGGCCCGATCATTCAGGCCGCCGGCAAGCGCGCGTTGAAGGCCGGCGTGAAGGTCGCGCATGTTCTGGAGATGGTGCGGACGTTTCGCGGCGATGACGACGCGACGCCGGTCATCCTGATGGGATATCTTAACCCGATTCTGTCGTACGGTGCCGAACGCTTCAGCGCCGACGCGGCAGAGGCCGGCGTGGACGGGCTGATTATCGTCGATCTGCCAACAGAAGAAGCCGATATGCTGGTGCCTTACGCAACAGCGAACGGCCTGGACGTGATCCGTCTGGTTGCGCCAACGACCGACGACAAACGGCTGCCGCTCGTGCTGAATGGCAGCTCCGGCTTCGTCTATTACGTCAGCATAACCGGTATCACCGGCACGCGCAGCGCCACTTCAGAACACCTAGCGGAGGCGATCCCGCGCGTGCGCAAGGCGACGAACCTGCCGATCGCGATCGGCTTCGGCGTGCGCACGCCGACGCAAGCGGCGGAGGCCTCGCGCGTCGGCGATGCAGCGGTTGTGGCATCGGCACTGATTGACACCCTGGCCACGTATCTCGACGGGGACGGACGGGCAGAGCCCGAAGTGGTGCACCGGGTGCTCGACCAGGTACGGGCGCTGGCTGCGGGAGTGCGGCGATGAGCTGGCTCACCGAACTCGTCCGCCCGAAGATTCGCACCCTGTTTGCCCGCCGCGAAGTGCCGGAGAACCTCTGGCACCAATGCCCTGCCTGCCAGCAGATGATATTCCAGCGCGATCTCGTGGTGAACCTAAAGGTCTGCCCGCACTGCCACCACCACATGCGCGGCTCGGCGACGGAACGGATTGCCTGGACTTTCGACGAAGGCAGTTACACCCGCATCGAACTTCCCAAGGTCCCCCTCGATCCACTGCGCTTCCGTGACACGAAGCGCTACACGGATCGGCTGAAGGAAGCGCGCGACAAGACCCACCTGGACGACGCCATTATCGTCGCGCATGGCCGCATCAACGGGCATCAAGCGGTAGTCGTGGCGATGGAATTCGAGTTCCTCGGCGGCTCGATGGGTGCCGCAGTCGGCGATGGTATCGTCGCGGCAGCCCGGCTGGCGGTGCTCCAGGAAGCACCACTGATCGTGTTCACCGCCTCGGGGGGCGCGCGCATGCAAGAAGGCGCCATCAGCCTGATGCAGATGCCGCGCACGGTCATTGCCACGCAAATGGTGAAAGAGGCGGGCCTGCCCTACATCGTTGTATTGACCGATCCCACTACCGGCGGCGTCACCGCCAGTTTCGCCATGCTGGGTGACATCCACATCGCCGAACCGGGCGCGCTGATTGGCTTCGCCGGTGCGCGGGTAATAGAGCAAACGGTGCGCGAAAAACTGCCGGAGGGATTTCAGAGAGCAGAATACCTGCACGAGCATGGGATCATCGACATGGTGGTGACGCGCACTGAACTGAAGGTGACATTGGCGCGGCTGATCAGCCTCTTGCGAATACAGGAAATCCCGGCGGCGGCAGCGTAATGCGACCGTTCCTTGTGTCATCGCCGGACCCGACCCGACCATCGACGCCTTACTTTCGTACCGCCAGTGACCCCTTGGGTGGCCGGGCCAAGCTCGGCCATGGCGCAATATGAGTTCCCGCATCGAGGGCATTGTCGCACGCTTGCACGGATTGCACCCGCGTCTGATTGATCTCAGCCTCGATCGCCTGCTTGTCTTGCTCGAAAAACTTGGCAATCCGCATCTTCGCCTGCCGCCCGTGCTCCACGTCGCCGGCACCAATGGCAAAGGAAGCACCTGCGCGTTTGCCCGCGCCTTCGCTGAAGCTGCCGGCTGGCGGGTGCATGTATATACCTCGCCACATCTGGTGCGCTGGAACGAGCGAATTCGCATTGCCGGCAATCTGGTGACCGACACTGCACTGGACGACGTGATGGAATACGTGGAGCGGGTCAACGCTGGGGCACCAGTCACTGTGTTCGAAGTGAACACGGCCGTCGCCTTCCACCTGTTCGCGTCCGCGCCGGCAGACCTCTGTGTGCTGGAAGTCGGCCTCGGTGGCCGCGGCGATGCCACCAACGTCATCGACCGTCCTGCAGCGTGCGCGATCACGTCCATCTCGATGGACCACCGCGAACTGTTGGGTGACACGCTGGAAGCTATCGCGTCGGAGAAAGCCGGAATCATCAAACCGGGCGTCCCAGTGGCAATCGGCGCGCAACCGGCGAACGTAACGCGCGTGCTGACCGACACCGCAAAGAGCGTGGGCGCACCCGCCCTTCTACGAGGCGACGACTGGCATATCAGTGCCCACGGCAGTGGCCTGCGCTACAGCGATAGGGTCGGATCATTGGACTTGCCGCTGCCGTCCCTGCTCGGAACCTACCAATGGGACAACGCCGGCATCGCAATCGCGGCATTGCGTGGCTCCGGCTTAGGGCTGCCCGATAGTGCCTTCGTCCACGGTATCACCCACGCCGAATGGCCGGCACGTCTGCAGCGCCTGCACGGACGGCTCCGCAACATTCTGCCGCCAGATTGGGAACTCTGGCTGGACGGTGGGCACAATCCCGGGGCGGGCGTCGTTCTGGCCAATCATCTGGCAGAATGGACCGACCGGCCAACGCACCTGATCGTCGGTATGAAGCAGGCAAAGGATTCCGCCGAGTTCCTGCGTCCACTGATTCCACACGCAGCGACGTTATGGGCCGTGGCCGAGCCAGACCAGCACCTAGCGCTACCGGTCGACGCGATCATCGCGGCATCGGGTGGCGTCGCACGCAGAGGGCCAAGTGTCATCGATGCGCTGCGCGCACTCGTAACCGAGACCGGGCGTGCACGCGTGTTAATCTGCGGAAGCCTGTATCTTGCAGGTGAAGTGATCAAGCAGGACGCCTAGCGCCTGCGAACACCTGTCTCGCTTCTGCTGCGCAGCGCCGCACACTGCGCGCGCCCCCCACTACCCGCACCCTTGCCGCGCGCACGGAGCCGCGACCGCTGCCGAGTGCCGCCCGGGCGCGCTTTCAGATGTTCCGGCTGATCCACTCCTTCAAGCGGCTCTTCGGCAGCGCACCCACTTGCTCCGCCACCTTGGCGCCATCCTTGAACATGATCAGTGTGGGAATGCCGCGCACCCCATAATTGGTCGGCGCCATCGGATTATCGTCGATGTTGACCTTAGCGACGGTCAGCTTGCCGGAGAACTCCGCCGCCAGCTCCTCCAGCGCCGGAGCAATCATCTTGCAGGGGCCGCACCACTCCGCCCAGAAGTCGACCAGAACCGGGCCGCTTGCCTTCAGCACATCGTCATCGAAGCTCTCGTCGCTGACGGCCTTGGTGTTTTCGCTCATTCCTCGGTCCTCATATCGTTGTGTTCGCCTTGACGTGGTAGCCGCGGGAAAGCCGATCAATCCGCCGCCTGCGCATGGCTGGCCTCGGCACTGGCGCGTGGCACATGCGCGTCCAGCAGTTCGTCCGGCAGCATGACAACCCGCGCAACGCGGGTCCAGATCAGTGCGCAGGTCACCGGCCGGTCGGGGAAAATCTGCCGCAGCACGGCGCGGTATGCGGCCATCTGCCGCACGTACATCACCGGCGTGTCCCCGACCTGCTCTGGCGCGCGGCGGTTGGTCTTGAAATCAGCGATCAGCACACGATCCGGGAGCACCGCCAATCGGTCGACCAGGCCGCCGACAACCTGCGTGCCGATCACGCCGGTCAGCGGTACTTCCGCGCGGCTGCCCGGCCCGAACACCGGCGCTAACTCCGCATGGTGCAGGATCGCCATCGCCTCGGCGATCATCTCCGCGCGGGCGTCTGGCGGCAGATCACGGCCCGCACGGTCGAGCCAGCGCCGGGCGGCATTCTCGCGCTCTGCGGGCGGCAGGTCCGGAAGGTGCTGTAGCAACGTGTGTGACAGCGAGCCGCGAAGGAACCTGTCCGGAGCGCCGATGCGCTCGGCCAGCGGTGAATTCGCAGCCGGCACTGTCCCGAACTCGACACCTTCCGGCCGGCTCGGCGCCAGACGCACCGGGTGCACAGGTTCCGCGGGCGGGGGCGCGGATCGCCATTCCGGTGACCGCCCGAGCCAATGCGGTAGCGACGGCTGCACACCCTGCCCAGCACCGCCCGCCACCTTGACAGCCGCACGCTGCGCCGATGAGACACGCCGCACCTCGCCGTCCCAGGCAGCGAACGGCTCGCACGAAGCTGCGAGCGTGTCGAAACCGCGTGCAATCAGATTGTACCAGCACGCATCCGGCAGTCCGCGCCGGGTTTGCCAACCGCACACCACCACCCGGTCCTCGGCGCGCGTCAGTGCCACGTAAAGCAGCCGGTTGTGTTCTTCCATGCGGCGGCGGGACAGGTCGTCGCGAACGCGCTGCGCCGCCAGACAGCGGAATTCCTTGCGCGGAGAGAACAACGGCACGTGCACCCGCGTCCTGGAATCCTCGGCCCAGATGATCGAGCCCTCGTCCGGCGGAATCGCCGTGGTGTCGGGAATGATGACCAGCGGCGCCTGCAGGCCCTTCGCGCCGTGCACGGTCATGACGCGTACCTGATTGGCGTCGGCGTCCTGCTCGCGCTTCACTTCCGCACCGGAGCGGCGCAGCCAGTGCACAAAGCCCTGCAGCGATGGCGGATGCACCTGCGCATAAGACAGTGCAGCGTGCAGCAGTTCATCGACCGGCTCGGCCGCTTCCGGTCCCAGGCGTGCATAAAGCCGCGCGCGTCCGCCGAGCGGTCCCAGCGCTTCGGCGAACAGTGCGTATGGCGACACGTAGTCGACATGCGCCAACAATGTGGTGAAGAAATCCCAGGCGCATTGCCAGCGAGGACGTTCGTGCGCGCGGTCGCGGAGTGCCTCGTACAGGTGGCTACGGCGGCCAACGGCGAGTGCCATCAGGTCGTCATCGGAGAATTCGCCCAGCGGGCTGGTCAGCAGAGAAGCAAACGTCAGATCATCCTGCGGAAGCAACAATGCGTCGGCGAGAGCCAGCAGATCCTGAACAGCCGCTTGCTCCGTCAGCACCAGCCGGTCGAGACCCCCCACCGGCACATTGCGCGCTTTCAGTGCGCGGACCAGGGCGCGGGCGAAGTCGTTGCGACGACGTACCAGCACCAGCACATCGCCAGGAAGCAGTGCGCGGCCACGGCTCTCCAGCGTGACGTTGCCGGCGGTTTGCGCGGCAATCCAGTCGGCGAGCGTGTCGACGAGATGTTGCGGCGCGGTCGGCTGGCTGTGGTTGGCGTCCGGCACGGCCCACGGCTCCGGTTCCGACACATCGGGCAGTGGTGTCAGCGGCCAAAGTTCCACTGCTCCAGCATCATCTGCACGATCGGCGTGGTGCTTCAGCGTCTCGCCCGGTTCCACGACGCCGGCCGCAGCGACCGGATCAGAGAACACGGCATCGACCAAACTCAGCACCGGCTGTGTCGAGCGGAAGGAGACGTCGAGGGGTGTCTGACGGAATGCTTTTCCCGCGGCTTCCACACGCGTTTCCAGCAGATCACGCGACGCATTGAAGCTATCTACGTCTGCACCCTGAAAAGCATAGATCGACTGTTTGCGGTCACCAACCGCAAATACGGTGCGGTGCGTGTCACGCGCGCCGACGCCGGCGAAGAATTCGGCGCTGAGTGCATGCGCAATATCCCATTGCTCCGGTGCGGTATCCTGCACTTCGTCCAGCAGCAGATGGTCCAGACCGCCATCCAGTTTGTACAAGACCCAGGCAGCGCCCGGATCGCACAACAGGGCGAACGTGCGCCCGATTAGATCGTCGTAGTCAACCCAACCGCTGGCCTGCTTGCGCTCTGCATAATCACGCAGAACCGGAGCCACGAGCGTCATCAGTGCGCTGGAGATGTTTGCTATCGCCAGTGCGCGACAGGAGTCGATGACGTTCAAGACCCGCTCAGCTTCGGCAAGAAACACCTCCGCCAGGCGGGGATGCGCGTCGCTCACCTTCTTGCTGATAAAGCCGCCGGGCGCCCGCGCTTCGCCGGACGCGGTCAGGAATTCGCCGCACCATTGCGACCAATGCTCGGTGCGATCTTCCGCTGCCAGGCCCAGCCAATCCAGCATGCGCGCCGCCCGTTCCGACACGGTTTTTGCACCGAGTTGCTGCACGATCGCGGCCGCCTTACGCAGCTCCGGCTCTGCCTGCCAGTTGACGGCGTTGCCGATGATTTCCGCATCGCTGGTGCCGGCTACAGCAAGTGCACGACGCTGCGCTGCTGCCAGGTCCGGCAACGCCAGGGCTTTCGTGAGACGCTCACGTTCGTTTTGCAATGCAGCGACGTGCCGGCCGAATTGTTCGGCCGACGCCAGACCCGCCAGTGTGCGGAGAGCACTGCGCATGGCATCGGTGTGCGCGCCGGCCAACATGTCCTCGCGCGCTTCAGTCAGCGCGTCGGCTGAGTCGCGGTCGTCGACGACCTGGAAATACGGGGACAATGCCGCTTCCAAAGGAAAGCGCCGCAGCAGCGACTGACAGAAAGCGTGGATCGTGCCGATCCGCATGCCGCCCGGGAGGTCAAGCACTTGCGCGAACAACGCACGTGCCCGTTGGCGCACTTCGTGGTCCGGTTCGATCGCCAGCTCGCGCAACGTCTCGTCCAGCGCAGCATCGTCCAGCGTCACCCACCGACCGAGCCGGCGTTGCAGCCGGACTGCCATTTCCGCCGCGGCGGCCTTGGTGAAGGTCAGGCACTGGATTCGCTCGGGCTTAACGCCAGACAGCATCAGGCGCAGCAGACGGTCGGTCAGCAGCTTGGTCTTGCCAGAACCGGCGGAGGCCGCGACGAAGGCCGACACTGCGGGATCGGAGGCCAAGCGCTGCTCGCGATTGGCGACGTCGCGCGGGGTCACGCCACTTCTCGCGCGCTCAGCGGGAGGAGCATACCTCCAGTCGATTGGCCTGGGGGTCGCGGGGTGCAGCGACGCCGGCACGGGACCGGACGGATGGTGCTATTACGCACGTCCCCGCTCACCCTCGGCGCGCAAAGCGCGCTTCGGCCTCTCCCGCAAGCGGAAGCGGTCGTCGGCAACCCGCGGTTCATGTATCGCCATCTCCCGCCAACGCCCATTCGGCAACGCGTGCCAACTGCGCGTAGTCGGAAAAACGGGGTGCGCGGCCTGGATGCGGATGTGACAAATAACAACGCCCGGGGTCGTCATATCGGTCAATCAGGCCGCCCAGCTCCATGCGCGCCGCCTCGACACCGGCCGCAATCTTCACAGCGTCACCCTTGAACAATGAGCGCACTTCGCCCGGCTGGAATCCGCCAGTCAGGTGCCAGTAAGCCAGTTCGGCAACCGGTCCGGTGAGTTCCGCACCGAACGCGCCGGCGCCTGCCATCGCTGCCTCAAGCAAAAGCTGCGGGGCGAGACCCGCATCCACTTCCTTTTGGCTCGGCGGCGTGCCGGTCTTGTAGTCGAGGATCGCAAGGCTGCGGTCGGCCCGGCCCTCGATCCGATCGGCACGTCCGGTCAGCGTGAAGCGCCCACCGCCACGCTCGATTTCCCAGCGCCCGGACACTTCCGCCTTGATAACGGCAGGGCGGTGCACGCTGCGTCGCTCCGCCTCGACCTCTGCCACCCAGTCGGCGATGCGTTCCAACCGTGGTTCCCACCAGCGGGCCAGAGCTTCACGTAGGCCGGCGTCCGCCAGCGCGCGTGCCATGGCTCGCTTGAGGTGCGCAGCCGCGCCAGGCGGCCATCGAGTACCATGTTCCTCAAGGAACATACCCATCGCCGCATGCACCAGCGAGCCATAATCCGCTGCATCTGTCGCCTGATCGAGCGGGTCGAACGCCGCCAAGCCGAGGATATGTTTTGCATAGATTGCATAGGGGTCGCGCAACCAGGTCTCAATCTCGGTGACCGAGAGCTTGCGCGGGCGCACCGCCACAGTCGGGCACGGTCGCGGTGCGCGCACCGGCCGCGCCCCATCCACCGGCTGGTCAAGCAGGCGTACCCAGGCCGCCACTGGATGCTCCGGCAACGCACGATCCTGGCCCAGGAACATTTCCAGCCGGGTCAGCCAGCGGGCCGGCACGGCCGGCGCGCGGTCTCGGCGGGTCGGGCACG
Source organism: Acetobacteraceae bacterium (assembly GCA_030039695.1). Next base: position 806 of record JASHVB010000584.1, on the reverse strand, counting down.
ACAGCACGACCCGCGGCGCGGCGCAGACCGCCGAGACGAAATCATGCGCTGCCTGGCCGACAAGGTTCTCGGGCGACTCCAGGCCGACCCTGTCGCGCATCGGACGCGATAGCCAGGGACCGGGATCGCTGGCTGGCGGCCACACACCCTCAGCAAGACCGCCAAGCACCATGAGGTCAGCGGTTTGTAGCCGTGCCTCCAGCAGGCCCCAGATGAACACGCGTGGATGCTCTACCGCGTCGTGCGCGCGCAGCGCTCGGCGTCCGCGCACCACGGCCCCGTGCAGCACCGCGTCGAGCAAACCCGGCAACACCGATCGCGGCTGATCAGGCAGCATAGGGAGCGCCATTTGAACGGCGGCCAGCGCGGTCGCCAGCGTGTCGCCTTCCTCACCGGCCCAGAGCCGATCCGGACCGGGCGTGTCATCAGTGGCTGCGAGACGTTCGGCGGCGTCGATCAGTGCTGCGAACGCTTCTGCCGGCGACATTTCGACCGTGGCGGCAACTGGCAGAGTCGGTTCCAGGCAGCGTTCCAGCCGGCGCAGCAGGTCGTGCGCGGCTGGGTCGGTGGATTTGCGCTCCAGGGCGCGGCGTAGGCTCGGTAGACCAGGCCCCGGACGCGGGCCTCGCAGGCAGGCAATCTCCAGCGTGCGCGTAGCCGTGCGGCAGGCGGCCGGTGACAGGCCGGCGGCAGCCAATGGATGCTTCAGCAAAGCGAGCAGAGGCACGGGTGCCAGCTCTCCCGTGACGGCGCGGGTGAGCAAGCGCAGGAATACGGCGGGTGGCGTTTCGACGAGCGGCTCGCCG
>JASHVB010000583.1 GCA_030039695.1 Acetobacteraceae bacterium | reverse complement strand
CAGACTTGCTCCGGCACCGCCCCGTCGTGCGCATCGGTATAAAAACCGTCCCGCCATGATCCGCCAGCGATATGGATTTCCTGCACGCGGTCCAGCCGGATTCGGTCCAAGGCCGCTCGCGCATCGAACCCGAAATTGGTGGCGTTGCAGTGCAGGTTATGGAGATCCAGCAATTGGCCGCATGCTGAGGAACTAAGTATCCGCTGCATCAGGCCGAATTCGTCGCAAATGTCCGGATCGGCTGGCAGGTCGGGCAGGTAATGCACCGGGTTCTCGAGCAGGAATGGAACGGCGAATCTCTGCTGGATCATGTCGGCCCGCCCGGCGACCAGTTCGGCGGCTTCGTTGGTGGGCGGCAACGGGAATGGAATGCCGGTGTTTATCACTTCGCCGTCGATGCCAATGGTCGTCTGGAACTGCAGGTGCTCGCTGTACCAGTGGAACGGCCAGTCTCGCTGCAGGCAATCCATCATGTCCAGGCACGGCTCGAACAGGCCGTGTGCTGAGCCAATCGACAATAGAACGCCGTGTACCACCATCGGCAACTGGCCGCAGCGGCGCCGCGCCGGTTCGTACAACCTGTCGTCCGGCACCAACCGAACACCGTTAGCGGAGCGCTCCTCGCGATGGAAGAGTTCCGGCGATACCTCAACGAAGTCCAGCAGGCAGGACGCGTAGAGAGCCTCTGGCAACCCGAGATGGCACCCGAAACCAACGCCACGGGGGCTGGCCACGACCGGAACCCCGCGGCGAGGCGGTTCGCTCCGCTTTCGGCGGCGATCAGGTGGTCTGGACGGTCTTGACGTAGGTCACGCCGAGCTTGGCGAGTTCGGCGCCAGGACCAGAGACAACCTCTTCGTCGGATCGATTGCGCAGACTGATTGCGAACCGGGCCATGATGCCACATTCGATGGCGTTATTTTGGCGGAGGATCTCATCGACCAGCGCGATTACTTTCTCGCGTGTCTGGCTCTCGGTGTCGAGGGCGACCTCCACGTCGACGTTACGTACAACAGTGCAAGCCATTTGCGTTCTCCTTACCATAAGGCCCCGCGTTGCCCCGATTGGACCGCAGGGTTCAGGCAACGATCCCGTCAACCCATCTCTACCGACCGAACTATGTGGTCGCTACTTGTTATGTGTCAAGAAAAATCGTCGCCGTTGCGCAATGGCTGACCACGACGATCTTGGGGTTGCACAGACGTGCCTGATACCCGACGCCTCTTGACGGGTACGACCAGCGCCGCCCCATCGGCAGGGCTGGGGAGAACCAGAGGGCAGGGGAGGGGCCTCTGCGCTGCGGGCTCCATCAGCGGCATTTTGTTAAACGGCGCCCCTCGTGCGAATCCACAAGTTACAGCAGGCGTGTGGCGCAAGCCTCCCGCCTGGATTGACGGTCAGCCCGAATGACTACCAGATGGTCAGCTGTCAGTTCCTTGTCACGGTCGTCGTCCGGGATTCCCACCTATTGCCGCTCAACTGCGCACTTTGTGCCGCCAATTTCTCCAAATGTCAGCACCGGCGTTGGTAGAAGCCACTTTTCTCCATCCAAGAGGCAACGCGACACACGTACTCATTCACGGCCTATCGACCCGCGATGACATCTGATGGCGGCGAGCGCCTACGGCTCGATCAACGCGACACGACCGCCGAAAGTCCCGCGACAGCCCTATCATCATCAAGGATCGCTCGCAGCCCGGATCGGCAAACCAGGCGGCTCGCGCAACAGCAGCATGAGCAGAAGCACGCCAATCGCCGCAAAGCCGATGATCATGAACCCATCTATATACGACAAGACATCGGCCTGGGTTTGTACAGCGCGTGCGAGCAAACCCACGCCACGTGCCTCCGCCCCAGCTTGGCCGACGGACCGGGAAATCACTGCCCCAACATACTGCTGGAGCCGCTGGACCGTGGCGAACGACCCCGTTTCAACGTGCTGACCGATCAAATTCGAGTAGGTCTGCTCCTGCACCCGAACGAAGGTTTGAATAAACGCGGACCCGAGCTGCGCGCCGAACAGGCGGCCGGTTTGCAGGATGGCGCCGAATGTCAGCACTTCACTCGGTTCCAGATGATGCAGGAAGAACCACACCAGGGAGGTCAGGCCAAGCGACTGCCCCATAGCCTGCACGATCTGCGAGGACAGGAAATTATCACCGGCCCAAACCTGCGTGAGCCCTCCTGCCATGAAACAACCGACGGCGACGAGCGCAAAGCCCGTAGCCAGCGTCAAGCGCGCGTCGACGAAGCGTAAGATGGTGGCAACGGTGGGTGCCAGCAGGAATTGCGGAAGTGCGATCCAGAGCAGCACACCACCGATCTCAATTGCTCGAAAGTTCTGCACTGTGGTCAGGAACTGGGGGATAAGGTAAGAGGTGGATAGCAAAGCAAACCGAAAAAAAGTGATGAGCAATACCAGAATCGGAATGTTGCCACGGGCGGCGTAGCGCAAGTTGATCCATGGCCGCGGGGAGGTCAGTTCCTGCACGACGAAAGCGATCAGCAATATGGCGCCGCCCAGAAGCAATGCATTGATCAAGCCGGAATTCAGCCAATCCAGCCGGTTGCCCTGGTCCAATGCGGCATAAAGCATGCTGAACCCCAGGGCCGCATAGAGCATGCCTGCCCAATCCGCCGACCTGAGCAAATCGCGGTTGATCGCTTGGCGCGGCATGCCGAAAAAGACGCAAAGCAGCATGAGCGGCGCCATCAGCGCCGTGTCCCAGAAGATCCAATGCCAGGACCAGTTGTCGCAGAACCACCCCTCCACCGACGCAGCAACGTTGAGCGACAGCTCCAGGTTCATGGAGTAGGCGGCAACGCCGTAGATGACGAGCCGCGGCGGCAGGTTCAACACGACGAAGCCGATTGTCAGGGGAATGAAGGTACCGGACGCGATGCCGCTGATCATCTGGCAGGCCAGCACCGACCCGAGATTGGGCGAGAAAGGCAGCAGCAGATTCGAGACGCAGAAGATGCTGGCGGCCGCCATCAGTACCCGGCGCACGCCGAACACCGCGCCAAGCCACGGTGATACGGGGCCGACCATCATCTGGCCCACGGTCAAGGCCGTGGTAATCCATGCGCCGTCGTCGAAGCTTGCATGCACGCCGCCGCGCACGTCGGCCAACCCGAAAACCGTGATGCGTGAGTCGAGCGTCGATATCACTGAGCCCAAAAGCACGGCCAGCACACCGATATAAGGACGGACGCTGATCGCCTGTGGCGCGTGGGCCTCCTTATCGGCCGGGTGGCAGAGCGTGTGCGCGCGCGTGGCGCGCCAGTGTTGTGAGATCCGCTGGAATGCGTCGGCGATGATGCTCATCTGGTGTCGATCGTCGGGATCGCGGACATGCCGGGGCGCAATAGATCATCGATCGCAGCATCGGGATCCAGCACGATCTTCACCGAGATCCGCTGTACCACCTTGGTGAAATTGCCGGTGGCGTTGTCGGGCGGCAGCAGTGAGAACTGCGCGCCGGATGCCGGCGACCAGCTATCGACGTGACCGTGCAACACGACGTGCGGGAAGGCATCGACCGTGACGCGCGCCCGTTGACCGACACGGATGCGGGTCATCTGGGTTTCCTTGTAATTCGCGATGACCCAGATATGCGGCAGCGGAACGATCGAGATCACCTGCGTCCCGGTAGAGACGTATTGGCCGGCCTGAACCTGCCGTTGACCCACCATGCCATCAACGGGCGCGGTAATCCGGGTATAGCCGAGATTGATGCGCGCAAGGTTCAGCGCTGCGCGCTGAACGGTGAGCGTGGCTTGAGCTTGCATTTCCTGGCTATCAAGCACGTTCATCTGCTGAATCTGCGCGGCGAGCTGGGCCTTGTTTACGGTCAGCGTCGCGGCCGTCCGTTGCTCGTTGTCCACCGCTTGTTCGACCGCCTGGCGCGTGCCGGCGATCGCGGTCGCGAGCAGTGCTGGCTGGCGCAGCGTCTCCAGGTGGTAACGGGTGAGGT
>JASHVB010000056.1 GCA_030039695.1 Acetobacteraceae bacterium | reverse complement strand
CAATGAAGTTCACATGCTGTTGGCGATCATATTCGGTCGCATAGCCGTCGATGAAGACGCTCGCGGGATCAGTGACTGGCGCGCCAGCCAACTGCGTTATGTCATTCAATCGCCATTGATTGGTATAAACAAGCTCGTAAATATCCAGGTTTCAAGCAATGTAGTTCACATGTTGTTGACGATTGAACTCTGTTGCGTAGCCATCAATGCAGCCGGTCGAAATCAGGTCAGCGGCTCCGGAGCTCCCAGCAACGATTGTCGGGCGTGTTTCGCGTGTCATCTTTGGGTCTCCCCTTGGTTTATTCTGCAAGGAAAGGTCTCGCTAGGCGGCGCCGCCCACCGTGCCACGGCGTTGAGTGCTCAGCCAAATGTCTTTTGCAGGGTCGCAACTTGGACATGCGGCCAACTGAAATTTGGCGGCGCAACCGGCGGGGTGGCGGTCGAATTCCCGAGTAAAAGAGCGGGGAAATTCAACATTGTCATCTGCGCGTATTGAAGCTGCATGATGGGTGGCTGAGTGGGATGGGTAAGCCTCTCCAGCCAGAAGGTGGCATAAAACAGCGCTGTGAATGCGTTGTTTGGCGGGCTCGGTCCAAGACTCGGTCCGAGAAGAAAGGCCAGGTTTTCTATACCCCCACCGGCTTGGGGCAATACGTTCAGGGTCGGCGACGTTGGCAGTGGGCTGCCGTTGATAACCGGCGCGCTGAAAAATGTAATTTGCGAGGCGGTCGAAATATTGAGAGCGGCTCCACTGAATGAGTAACCCTGGGCAACTTGTTCTTGAACCGTTTGTTGTAGCAAGGTCACCGGGTCATTCAGGAGTTGCTGGGTGATGGCCGGCGGCAATATCGGTGGCACATTTCCCAAGGGGGTTCTCGTATTCGTCGCGCTGAACGGATTTGACAGTGTGTACTGCGAAAAACCACCTAATGGCTTAGATTGTGCTTCTGATGTGCCGGCAGCAAAAATCGGCGCGCCGAGGGGAACACCTGACGCGAGGAGCCCCGGCCCCTGGAGATCGATTGCGGTAGTGTTGAAAGAAGGAAAAACCGAGAAGGCCGGATTGCCGCCGCTGATCGGATTCGTGCCGGGGCTGAGGGTCGGCGTACCAGAAAACGGCAAGGCGATGCCCTGAGCGAGCAGCGAATTCCCGTGGGGTATATTGGCCATGCGGGTGACCAATTGCCCTCCTGCGGGCGGTGACAGTGGGGGTTCCGAGGTTGCCGGCTCCGTCACCCAGATGCCGGGTTCGATATGCAATGCGCCGCCCGTGGTCGCATCGCTGATTTGTACAAGGTATGTCAAACCGTACAGTTCTATGTCAGGCTGAGCGAATCCCCGATTCGGGATTGGCGACGATATCGGGGTAAATACCGTAGTTTCATTGGTGAGATTGAGCTCAAGGAACAAGTTCGTCTTGTCCTGGAAATCCGGTCGGGCCACAAGATTAAACCCGGTCCCGTGCCATGTACCAGCAAGCTCGGCTAGTAATCCGAGGTTCTGTAGAACATCTGTGTTCTGTTGAGCAGGGCGTACAGATGGAACCGGCATGTCTCCCTCCTTTGCAGTGATGGACTCCCTCCCAGCCCGTGCACATAGGCGGTCGGTAATACAGTCACGTCACATTGCAGGCGCATTTAGCGCGACGAGGACCTCGTCGTGACTTCTGATCTTTGTTGCAGAGGCACAGCCTACCTCGACAGCGATACAATCTGCAAGGAAAATGATGATAAGAATGAATGCTGACGCGAGCAGGTCGCCCATCCGAAGCGGCTCCTAGGGTCGAACCTGCCCCGCGACCTCGGGCCGGGCATCCCCAAGCGGGAGGCACAGCGTCGCAAGATCATCGAACGTCTCGCACACGGCAGTGGCCTATCTCCACCCGAAAGCCGTCCTACTGTCGTGAACAAGGGCAGCGAACGCTTCTCTAGCGCCAACCTTGGGCGTCGGAACAAGCTTGTCAGCAAAGAGTGACGCAACACCCAGGAGGACGGCGGAGGTTGTGCCGATCCCGGGGATCACAAAGTCCGCAAGGGGGGCAATGACGGGGGTGATCTGAAGCGCGATCTTTCGGCGAGTAATACGCCCGGCCTTCTTAACGACAGCGTTGTAGACTGCGAGGCAGCGCTCCATCTCTTGCTGAGCACGCTCAGCGCTGACCTTATTGGCTATGAGCCGGCGGCGCCAGTCGTGGAACTTTCGCCGGCTGTCGCTCAACTCGTCATGCTGGCTGAGCTTGACAGCCCTCCCAAGAAGTTGGTCATCGGATAGTTCACTGTCTTCCGGCACTACGAAGTCCCAGCCGAACATCAGTCTCGGGAGAGACAATGTTGCTGGAGGGGATCTGGTAATATCAGCGCTTGTTTCCGCGGCGAATTTCTTATACGAGCCATAGGCGACGACTGTTTCAATCACGCTTTCTGGACTGAGGTTCCTGATTCGCTTCAAGAGAGCCTCGTCAGCCGGATCATCCTCTTGGCCTTGGCGCGCCCGATCGACCTTATCGACAAGAACGGACCGAGTGATCCATTTCGCAGGTGAGTCGCGAGCGTTGCGAATATTGCCAAAGTCGAACGCCACACCGTCCGCAACCTGCTGTCGCATTGAAGCCCGCTCCTCGGGTGAGAGCGAGGCATACTGCTCCCGCCAGGTCTCCCGTAGCTTGTCATGCCAGGTTACAGGGATAGTAAGACCACTCAGTATCTTCAGCTGATTGGCGAGGCGATCGGGAGACCAGCCCAATTCACACCATTCTTTATAGTCGTCCGGATGAGGGCGCGGGATTACCAACTGATCATACAGGAGAGCCTCAGCGACGAATGCCCGTGGCGCCAGATGATCGTCGACGGCGAATGTCCCCCAAAGCTGGTCGGTCGTTGTCACCGTTCCCTCCCGGAAACGACAGCAATTGCTCTCGTGG
>JASHVB010000582.1 GCA_030039695.1 Acetobacteraceae bacterium | reverse complement strand
GCCGGCCGCGTGCGGGAAGCAGGCGGCCTCGGCCGCATGCGATCGAAATTCAGCGGCAAGTTCTGGTGGGACATGACGGAGGCGGAACATCGCGCCCACCCCGGCGACTACGAATCGCAGGTTGGCCAGGGCGCGATCACCGCGCACTCCGAAGAACATTTGGCGAGCTCAGATCAGGGTATCGCCATGCTGCGCCGATTGTTACGCCGTCAGGTGCGCGCCGTGGCCCAGGGCCGCGATCCCGCTGGTGTCAGTTTCGATCCGAACGCGCCGCCCGTCGTGTTCGAGGCGAGCAACCGGATTCAGATGAACACGCCGCCCATGCCGCCCGCCGGATAGCGCGTTCCCGCCGCGGCACCGCGCGGCACCGCCTCCGAGATCTGCGCCACCTCCGCCGCCGAAAGCTCCACCCGCAGCGCGCCCAGGTTCTCGTCCAGCCGGTTCCTGTACCGCGTCCCGGCGATCGCCACGACATCGTCGCCTTGTGCCAGCACCCACGCCAGCGCGAGCTGCGACGGCGTGCACTGCTTCTCTTTCGCGATCGCCTCGATCTTCGCCACCAGCGCTCGGTTCTTGTCGAAATTTTCCTGTTGGAACCGCGGATGTGCCGCGCGCCGCCCGTCCACATCGGCGAACGTCTGGATCGCACCGGTCAGGAACCCGCGTCCGAGCGGCGCATAGGCCACGAAGCTGATGCCGAGCCCGCGCGTCGTCTCGCGCGTCTCCTCCGCTTCCGCGCGATACAACAGCGAATACTCCGTCTGCACGCAGGCGATCGGATGCACCTGGTTGGCGCGACGGACCGTAGCCGGCTTCGCCTCCGACAGCCCGAGGTATTTCACTTTCCCCTGCTGCACCAGCTTCGCCATCGCGCCGACCGTGTCCTCGATCGGCACCTTTGGATCGACGCGATGCTGGTAATAGAGGTCGATCACGTCCTCGCCCAGCCGCTTCAAACTCGCTTCGCAGGCCTGGATCACATATTCCGGCCGTCCGTTCACACCATTGGGGCCGCCGGGGTTCTGCACCTGGCCGAACTTCGTTGCCAGCACGACTTTGTCGCGCCGCCCCTTGATCGCGCGGCCGACGACTACCTCGTTATGCCCCCAGCCATACATGTCCGATGAGTCGAGATGGTCGACACCGAGATCGATCGCGTGGCGGATCAGCTCCTCCGACGCCGCGTCGTCAGCCGCGCCGTACACGCCGGATAGCGACATACAGCCCAGCCCGATCGCCGAGACCGCCAATCCGCTGCGGCCCAGAGGACGATGCGGGATTTTGTCTGCCATGGTTCCTGCCTCCCTTGATGATGGCGCGCACCTTGGTCGGTTTCCGCGGGCGGCTCAACCGGCTATTCTTTCCCGCGAGCGACCCGACGGAGGCACTATGAAGATCGCGCGTATCGAGGACCTGCATTGCGACGCCGGCTGGCGCAATTTTTCGTTTCTGAAGATCATCACGGACGATGGAATCGAGGGCTGGAGCGAGTACACCGAGGCTGACGGTAGCCGCGGTCTGACTGCGGTCATCCACGGCTTGGCCGACCCGCTGATCGGCCAGGACCCGCGTCCGGTGCAGCAGATCTCCTCCACGCTTTGGGTGCGCCAGGTGCAGGCGCCGGGCGGCATCAACGCGCGCGCGATCGCCGCGATCGAGAATGCGCTGCTCGACATCAAGGGCAAGGCGCTCGGCGTGCCGGTTTATGAATTGTTCGGCGGCCCGGTGCGCACGCGCATTCCCGTCTACTGGTCGCACTGCGGCACCTATCGCGCCCGCAATCCCGAACTGGTCGGCGTGCCACCGATGCGCGGCTACGACGACGTCGCCATGCTGGGCGCCGAGGTGAAGCGCCGCGGTTTCAAGGCCTTGAAGACCAACATCCTGACGCATGACGGGCAGACGTTCACGCCGTTTGGCCCCGGCTTCGGCCGCTCGCCCGGCTACCCCGCGCTGAATATCGACCGCACCACGCTGCAGGCACTGCGCAACACCTTGGGCGCGTTCCGCGAGGGCGCCGGGCCGGACATGGGTCTACACCTCGATGTCAATTACCACTTCAAGACCGAGGGGTTCCTGCAGGTCGCGAAAGCGGTCGCGCCGTACGATATGACGTGGCTCGAGATCGACACCTGGGACCCGCAATCGCTGGCGCTGATCCGCCGCAGTGCTCCGTGTCCGATTGCGTCGCTGGAATCGGTGTGCGGGCGGCGCAATTTCCGGCCGTTCTTCGACGCCTATGCCAGCGACGTAGCGATCATCGACGTGATCTGGAACGGCTTCGTTGAGTCGATCAAGATTGCCGCGATGGCGGAGGCTTACGAAGTGAATTGCGCGCCGCACAATTACTACGGTCATCTGTGTTCCGCTATCAGCGCTGCATTCAGTGCCGTGGTGCCGAATTTCCGCGTGATGGAGATCGACATCGACAGCGTCGCCTGGCGTGACGAGTTCTTCGTTAACCCGCCGGTGATCGAGAACGGCGAGCTGATCCTGCCGACTGGCCCCGGCTGGGGCGTTGAGGTCAACGAGAATGCCGTGCGTGCACATCCGGCGAAGGGGCGCTGATCATGGCAGACGCTCGATTCGACATCCTCGGCATCGGCAACGCCATCGTCGACGTGGTGGCGCGCGCGGATGACTCATTTCTGTCGCGCCATGACATGCACAAGGGCGCGATGATGCTAGTGGACTCCGAAGCCGCTGAACGAATCTATGCGGCGATGCCGCCGGGCGAGGAAAGCAGCGGCGGGTCGGCGGCGAATACCTGCGCTGTCGCAGCGGCGCTCGGTGCGCGCGTGGCGTATTTCGGCAAGGTCGCCGACGATCAACTGGGCCAGGTGTTCCGTCACGACATGCGCGCGAGCGGCGTGCATTTTCCCTCGTCGCCACTGACCGGCGGCGCCCCCACCGCGCGCTGCTTGATTCTTGTAACGCCGGATGGACAACGCACGATGAACACGTTCCTCGGCGCGTGCGTGACGCTGGATCGAACGGATGTCGACGACTCGATCGCCGCCGCCGCACTGGTGACCTATCTGGAAGGCTATCTGTTCGATCCACCGGCAGCACAGAACGCCTTCTACAAGGCCGCAGCGGCAGCACATGCGGCGGGCCGGCAAGTGGCGCTTTCGCTGTCCGATCCGTTCTGCGTCGACCGGCATCGTGCCGCGTTCCGCGATCTGGTCGCGGGCCACGTGGATATATTGTTTGCAAACGAAATGGAAATCACGTCCCTGTATCAGGAGCACAACTTCGCCGCCGCCGCCGAGGCGGCTCGGCGCGACGTTGCGTTGGCCGTGCTCACCCGCTCCGAGGCCGGCAGCGTCGTGCTGCGCAGCGATGAGGTGGCTGAGATCGCCGCCGAACCCACGCGCGTCGTGGACACAACCGGCGCCGGAGACGCCTATGCGGCGGGGTTCCTCGTCGGACTGACCGCAGGCAAGCCACTATCGGTGTGTGGACGGATGGGCAGCATTGCCGCGGCAGAAATTATTAGCCACTACGGCGCACGGCCCGAGGCGGACCTGGCCAAGTTGGTTGCAGAGTTGGTGTAGCACGGCCATCGCCGAGGTGACGTGCCGCCCCCGTGGCATTGCGAGTCTCGCACTGGCCCGCGCAGCCGATTCCCCTGTGGATGAAACCCGCTCCGCATTGTAATCCCGGCGAATGCCGGGACCCGGGTCGCCAAAGGTGTCAGCGTTGGCCGGGGAGACACTGGACGGATGGGTTCCGGTTCGCAGCGCAGCGACGGAGCCTTGATCCGCTGCGCGGCTCAAACTTGAACTTGGGGGATCGCTTTGTCGCTGCGATCCTCGCACTGACAAGAGCCGTAGCGCCCCGCGCACGTGATACATCCAGGGCTACAGCCAGTCGCACGCCCCAACCCGCCCTTGAGAACGACTCCGTACTGACGTAGCCTCGTTGCGCGGCGCAACTTGCCGCCAATACAGGGGACGGCAAACTTCTGCCCCCTGCTGCACGAAAACCGAAACGCACGATGGCAGCAGGTGCTTTGGCGGACGAAAGAACAGGTGAACCGGCGGCGGAGCTCGGTCTCCACCAGATCGTGCCTACTCGAAAACTCGTCATCCGGCCTGGCCTTTTGCTGCCTTGGCGCTCGCTTCCGGAGAAATCCTGGGAGAACGACACGACATGAGCAGTACTTCGACGGTTGACCGGTCCGGTATGCCGGCCAGCTATGTGCTGGGGCAGAAGCTCGACAGCATTCCGTTCAGCGCCTACCACCTGGTCATCATTCTCGTGCTTGGCGCGGTCGGATTCATCGAGGGTTATGACCTCGCGATTGGCGGATCGCTTCTGGTGCTGGCCAAGGCGCCGCTGCACCTCACTGGCTCGCAGCTTCGCTGGCTCGCTGTGGCGCCGACGTTTCTGGTGGTCGTTGGCGGATTTGCCGCCGCCGCAATGAGCGACCGCATCAGCCGCAAGATGGTGATGCAGATCGGTGTCATCATCAGCACTGGCATGACGCTGCTCATCCCGCTGGCACAGACCGGCACGCAGCTGATCATCATTCGCGTGCTGACCGGCATCGGTCTCGGCTTCGCCATTTCGGCACCATTTCCGATCGCCGCCGAGCTGATGCCAAAGCAGCACCGCCGGACCTACGGCGCGATCTTCGAAGTGATGCTGGCAAGCGCTTTCACGTTGCTACCCTTCGTCGGCTTCTTGCTGGCCGGGAATCCGGACGGCTTTCGGCTGATCGCCCTGCCTGGCGGGCTCGCGCTCGGAATCGTGCCGCTGCTCGTGCATTTCGGCCTGCCAGAGAGCCCGCGCTGGTTCCTGCGCCATGGCGATAGGCAGGCCGCAGTGGCAACGGTGAACCAGATGATCGCACGCAGCGGCGACCGCGTCTTGCCGCTGTCGCTGGCCGATCTGGGATCAAATATCGCCGAAACCGTCGAGGCGCTGCCGCCGTTCAGCGCCTTGTTCGCACGCGGGCAACTGCAATGGACCGTCGTTGGCATTGTGCTGTACGCCGCCGCAACGACGGCGTATTATTGCTCGGCGATCCTGCTGCCAAAGGCACTGGTTGACCAGGGCACCGCGGTCAGTCTCAGCTTCGGTCTCGGCACCCTGCTGTTCCTGGTAACGATCCCGGGCAAGTTCTTCACCGGGTTCATCATGGAGGTGATCGGCCGGCGCTGGACAATTACTTACTGTCTCGGTGGCGCGGTGCCGGGATTGGTGCTGATGGCGGTGGCGCACAATTGCGGTGTCTACGCGACCGTCGCGATGGTGGCGGGTGCGATCATCACTGGCTTTACCGTGCTGTCATCATTCCCGGCGGTTCGTGTGTATCTCTCCGAGCAATTTCCGACCGCCCT
>JASHVB010000581.1 GCA_030039695.1 Acetobacteraceae bacterium | reverse complement strand
CAGCGTCGCGTCGGCTGTCATCGGCCGCCGGTTCTCGATGTCGGCGTAGCCATAGCCGCGGGCAAACAGGATGCCGCCGTCCTTCACCACCACCACCACCGCGCCGGCGATTTTTCGCAGCCTCAGCTGAGTCTTGATCAATGGATCGAAAAAGGCCCCAAGATCGACGGCCGTGAGCTGGTGAACAGTAGGTGTCGCCGCCTGCTGCGCGAACGCCGCCCGATAAGCAAGTCCAGCGATGGCACCAACGAGCAACGCCAGCCGGAGAAAACGAGTCAACATCGCCAGATCGATCCATCCGCGCACGCCATCCAAGATTGGCAAACCAGCTACTCGGGCTGGTGCGGAAAGACCCGAGCAACCACCCATTCTAAGACCTTCGGTCCGGCGTCAGGCAATGACGGGAATGGGGCATCTTGAGACCCCTAGCTGACGGTCAGGAACTGGCCAGGACCTGACGACGCGTTCCAGGTCGGCGAATGCCCGCTTTGGGTGGGGAGCAGACGTTCGAGGCCTGCGCGGCGCATAGGTTCCTGTCGGGCCGGCTGGATGGTCAAAGCGTTTCCGCTTCATGCATCCGGTGAAGAGTCTGAGGGGGATTTGACGATAGGCGCCGGGTGTCGAATGAGGTTCAAAGTGTGGCGGCCCCACGCCGTAACCATGTCTTCCGGTGGAACATGCGGCGACGGCGCGCGGTTGAGTGCGACCAGATCGGCATGAGCCTGCATTACCCCGGAAGTTCGTCCAGGAACGCCTTCGCGGCGCGTAAGTCCGGCGCCGCGAAGCCCTCGGTGAAGCGGTCGTAGACCTGGGCCACAAGCCACCTGGCCTCGTCGCCGCGGCCTTGGTTCGCACGCACACGTGCGAGACTGAGGGCGGCGCGAAGTTCCCAGAGCATCGCTTCCTGCTGCTGCGCGACGTTGAGTGCCTCGCGAAACAAACCCTCTGCCGCCGACACGGCCCCGCGCTGGAGCAGAATTTCGCCCTTGACGCGCAGCAGCTCGGCGAAGAACAGGTCGCGACCGTGCTCGCACTGTGCAGCGCCATCCAATGCCTCGTTCACGGCGGCAAACGCCTCGTCGAGTCGGCCAAGCCCGGCGAGCCCCACCGCGAGAGCACCGTTGAATTCGGGATGCGACATACGCCATCCGGCGCGGTGGCAGACGTCGAATGCATCGTTCAACACGGCCACGCCTTGCACGAACGCACCCTGTTCGATCATCAACTTTCCGGACAGCAAGCGTCCCGCGGTCTGAAAAAAGAGGGAGTTGATGGCCGCCGCGGTGTCGATCAGGAGCGCGATGTATTTCTCCGCGGTCGCGAAATCGCCGGTTAAATGCAAGATACGGCACATGCCAAAATACAGCACCCGGCAGATTATCGACGGATGGTCCGTGGCCCGAACCTCGTCGAGGCTCGCCTGGGCTTCCAGCCTCGCCTGGTCTAACAAACCGAGCAGCCAGAATGCCCGCGACAGAAAGCCACGCGTGGGACCACGGTGATCCATGGGAAATCCGAACCGCGGCCGCTGATCCATCGTCGAACCGTCGGCGTTCAAGGCCCGGTTCAGGAACTCCCGTGCCTCGCGCGGCCTGCCGAGCATGAGCAACACATTACCAGCCACCCGATCGGCACTGAGAGTTGCCGCCAGATCGCCGATCCGGCTTGCGACCTGCGAAAGCCGCTGGGACGCCGCCCATGCCTTGTCGTGCTCGGCCCGAAAGATGTGATAGTTATAAAGGCGCAGCAGGGCCCAGGCCTGAGCATCGAGATCGTCGAGGCGCTCCGCGGTGTCGAGAGCCTTGCTTAGCTGCTCCACCGATTGCCGCTCGCTACCCATCCGGTCAAGTGAGGAGATTCCGAAATCGACGCGCAGCCACAACGCCCAGCCAGCCGTGAGGTCGACGCCAAGGGCGTTGTCCCCAACTGCCGAGAAACACCACCCGAGCGCCGCACGAACGTTGTCGATTTCTTGCCGCCGGGCCGACTGCTCGCTGTCGGCAAGACTGGCACCGGATGCCGGCGTCGCCCGTGGGAGGAGATCGCGATAATACGTTGCGTGGCGCCGCGCCCCCCGTCGCGTTCGCCGTGGCTGGCGAGCTTCTCCAGTGCGTAGATGCGGACCGTCTCCAACAGATGCCAACGCGAAGCCACATTCCTGTCCAGCACGACCAGGGATTTCGCGACAAGATTGGCGATGCCCTCCATAACAGTGGACTGCTCGGCGCCGCCACCGTTCACCACCGCGGCGGCTGCCGCGACGGTGAAGCCGCCGGAGAATATAGCCAGGTGACGCAGCAGGCGTTGTTCCGCTTCGGGCAGCAGCGCATAGCTCCAATCGAGCGCTGCCCGCAGGGTGCGATGCCGCGGCAGTGCCGTGCGGCGTCCACTGGTCAACAGCGCGAAGCGGTCGTGCAGTCCGGCGGCCACCTGATCTATGCCAAAGATGGAGGCACGCGCGGCGGCGAATTCGATCGCGAGCGGGATGCCATCGAGATGCCGGCAGATCGCGCCAATGCTTGGGAGTTCACTGGCACGCGGCGAGAAACCAGTGTCCAGCGCCATTGTCCGGCCGATGAAAAGCTCGACCGCGCTGTGACTCAAAATGTGGTCCGCTTCGTCACGCCCGGCCGCGGGAACTTCCAGCGGCGGCACGCGATAAACATACTCGCCCTGGATTCGCAGGATCTCGCGGCTTGTCGCGATGATCGAGGTGTGCGGGCAGTACGCCAGAAGCGCTTCGGCCAGGGTTGCGATCGCCTCGATGAGATGTTCGCAATTGTCCAGGAGCAGAAGCAGCTTCTTGCCCCCGACGGAACGCGAGATCGCTTCGGGCGTGATGCCGGTGGGCCCGGTCGGCAACCTGAGCGCTCCCGCCACCGCCGCCGGCACCAGGGCGGGATCTGACAGCGACGCCAGCTCGACCAGCCAGGCGCCATCGGCGTACTCGCCCACGACGCCGCGCGCGGCTTTCATGGCAAGGCTGGTTTTGCCGATGCCGCCCGGTCCGGTCAGCGTCACCACACGATAGGCGGAGATGAGGTCCCGCAACTTCACGACCGCCGCGGTGCGGCCAACCAGCCGGACCACGGCGGCGGGAAAATTGGTCATCGGCGATTCGCGATCGGTCCGCAGCCCACCGACGGAAGGCTTCGCGGCGGCGTGCCGCCGGACAGTCCAGTCACCGAGCAAACGATAGCCGCGGCCCGACTCGGTCTTCAGCAAACTCCGATATGGGCCAAGAGCCTTGCGAACGGCCGCGGTGTGCACGTGCAGCGTGTTTTCCGTGACGATGGCGCCTGGCCAGATTTGGTCCATCAGTTCAATTTTGCTGACGATCTCGCCGGCCGAACGGGCGAGAGCTTCGATGACCTCGAAAGCGCGCCCGCCGACCGGCGCGACAGCGCCACGGACCCGGAGTTCGCGGCGTGCCAAGTCGATCTCACACTCGCCCGAGGCGTGAACCAGCAGGATGCTTTCGTCAGGCATGTCCAGGGCGCGCTATAAGGTTCCTATTCTGTCGTTTGGAGGCCAGTCGCCGACATGACGATTGCACCATATCGGCCAGGTCCACGGAAGCCGCTCGCTTGCTCTTCCACCGCTTCATTGGTGCGCTCATAGACGGGGCGGGATGACAATTGCCGCATCTTCCGGCTCTGCGTCGCCTGCAAGCGCATCGAGTTGAGGGCGTCTCACGCGCCCGAAACCGGGCGCCTTGTCGGCGTGCCGAGTCGATCAAGTCTATCTCGAGGATCGCGGCATGTTCCGCTGCAAAGAGCAGCGCCGCTCTCGTTTGTGCTATCCGAGAGGAGGTGAGTTCGCGCATCATATTGCTGCGATACAGCACCGAATGCGCCGGATCACTGCTGTTCTTGGTGACTCGCAGCCCCACGCGCCGCATGATCACTTTCATCGGATGTTAACGGGTAGGCGGCAGGCCTGGTCCTCGCCCCGTTCGCTGGCGTGGACCGCGCGTCTAGAAAGAGTTTTGTCGCCGATGCACGCCGATGCACGCCGATAAAGTCCGGCCCAACGGACTGTCGGAGCGCATCAGTGGTTGCGCATTTCGCGGGTAACACTGTTCAAATCCGCCCTGGCATGCCGGGTTTATCCGTGAAGGTCCGGTCTGGGTCGGGAGCGGCCCCCCTTCTCCACGACTGGGAGGGGTGGATCCCGGTCGGTCCGCTCTTGGGGCACCCGGATCGAAAGCCGGATGCGCGTCCCGGACGGGGATGGCTATAAGCGGAGTATCAGGCGTGGCCGAGATACACGACTGGAGGCGTGCTACTCTCGCTCGTGCAAACGCTTAAGGAGGGATGAGCTCTAGTGCTGCAGTCCGAAGACGACCAATCGATGCAATTGCCGGCGCGAGGACCAACCTCGGAC
>JASHVB010000580.1 GCA_030039695.1 Acetobacteraceae bacterium | reverse complement strand
CACCATCTCGCCGCCCGACCTGCCAGAAAAGGGGTTCGCACCCCAGAACTTCTGGAACGGCGTCAACGGCCACGTCGTGCCTGATCCGTTCGACGGGGTGAATTGATGCACCAGCCAAGCCAGCCCGACGGCGGCTCAATCCGCAATTGAGTCGGGCCACGTCTATGATTTAGTCGGAATGAACTGACAGGAGCATTTCATGCGTCTTCCCCTGATCGCACCCGCCGACCTCACCCCGGAACAGCGTTCGGTCTATGACTACATGTGCGAAGGAATCGAGAAGCACTTTCAGGGCTTCAAAACCACCGCCGAAAACGGCGCGCTCATGGGGCCCTGGAATCCGTGGCTGCATGAACCGAAGTATGGGAAACTGGTTTGGGACCTCACCCTAGCGCTGTCGATCGCGCCCGTGCTGCCGCGCAACGCGCGGGAAGTCGCAATCCTGGTGACCGGCACGACCTTCCATTCGGCATACGAGCTCTACGCCCATGTGTTCATCGGTGAAACGCGCGGACTGTCGGATGACAAGCTTTCGACAATCATGGCGGGACATCGGCCGGTCGACCTGACGCGGGAAGAAGCCATCGCCTACGACGTGGCGTCGGCGCTCGTTCACCATGGCACCTTGCCGGAGATCAATTATCGGCAAGCAGTGAAGCAATTCGGCGTTCATGGCGCGGGTGAACTGATCTATCTGGTTGGCCTCTATTGCCTGATTTCGGTGATCCTGAATGGGTTCAACGTGCCCGTTCCCGATATGGAAGCTCAGTAACCGCAATCAGGGAGCAGGTATTTATGGACACCGCACAATCGACCGAATGCCATGATGGCGATCGAAAATACGAACAGGTCCGCTACAGCCGGCCGGAAGGAAATGTAACACTCACGACGTTGACAGAACTCCTGGACGCCGCCTTACACACGTGGGATCAGGATCGCATTACTGCGAAGTCGCGGATCAGAGCGGCGGCCACTATAGCGCGTGATGCGCTAGCCGTTGTGCGGGGCAAGGGGCCCCAGGTAGGTTCAGGCGGACTTGCGCCGTGGCAGACGCGCAAGGTCACCGAATTCATCGAAGCATCACTGGAATCGAAAATCCGAGTCCGGGACTGCGCGAGGCAAACCCGACTCAGCGCCGGCTACTTCTCGATCGCATTCAAGGCGACTTTTGGCACCACAGTGGGGGACTACATCAGCCGGCGGCGGATTGAACGCGCCCAGCAATTGATGCTGTTGTCAACGATGGCCCTTTCGGAGGTTGCGGTTGCCGTAGGTTTTAGTGATCACCCGCATTATTGTCGTGTATTCCGGCGTATCATGCGTATTAGCCCCAGCGCATGGCGCCGTAAAAACCTGGTACTGATGCCCACCAATCGGAGTATTGTTGGTGACGCATGGCAGACGCAGGCCTGCCGTGGGGATACCCTGGCCGATCAGGCGAAGCGTGTGGCAGTCTACGAGTTCACGTAAGTACCGAACTCCGGGAGTGCACCGGGCGGGCGCTCGGCCTTGATCAAGGCACCCGCGCGCGACTCGCCGTCGTAACGAGTCCGGTGTTTACGCGAAATGTCCGGCATTCAAGTGAAAAGTCACGTCGCTAACTTCTTGATATATCTAACCGGCTGATCCGTCGTTTGACTGAAAACGACACCAGGATACGCTTGGTCTGAGTCTATATCCAAGCCAAGCGATACGCTGCCGGCAATGCTGTGGAGCCAGGTGCGATCCGCGATTTCTTCGGTAGCCTCGACCGGCACAAAGCCGCCAAAGGTCTGTTCGTCACGACCTCGAAATTTACCGCGAGTGCGCGGGAAACCGGTTATGATCTCGAGTGGTCCAGCTCCCACGGCGTTTGCCTCGACCTTAAGCACGGCTCCGCGGTCATCGAGACGGGCGCCTCAGCAAGGCGTGTCTGACCGGACGTTATGACTTTCCGATTGGCAATCGCGACGGCGTGTGCTGTGCTGATCCGGGCGGCCAGGATGTCTCGCAACCAGTCCGGGAGGACGGGTTCATGCCAGAGCCAAGCGAGGCTCAACGCGCGTGGGTGTTGCGTGTTCTTGGAATCGGGGCACCGGGCTCCGCCACGGCGACCGGCGCTGAGAACGTTGCCCGGCTGAAAGCGCTTGGTGCGGCGCTGGCAAGACTGAAATCCTCGGGCGATGCGCGAGCCGGCAATCTGCTGCGCGCATTCGGCGAAGCGGTTGTCGCGGTGCAAGAGGGCAAGCCAGATGCCGATGCACGGATCGCGATGCTTGCCACCGCTCTGGACGAGAACGGCGAGGCGGCAAAAGCGCCCGTGCAGGCCTCGCCTGGTTTCGGCGCGCTCAAGGCGAGCTGGACAGCCGCCTTCGACGCCGCGACGAAAGCGCTGATCACGATTGGCGAGGGACTGCTCGCGCTGGACGAAGTCCAACGCGATCCGCGCTTCAAGCACGTTCAGAAAGCGATCGGGACCCTCCCGGGTCTGTTGCCGGCGGCCGGCGAGCTTGTGCAGCTGATCGACGCGAAGACGGCACAGGCGGCGCTCGCCGCGGTCGCCAAGTACCGATCTGCGCTGGCGGGCGTGCCGGCGCTGGCCGGGATGGAGGAACTCGGCAAATTGCATGTCGGCGCGATCCCGGTCCTCGCGCCGCTTGGCGCCGCTCTGGACGAGATCGAGACCGCACTCACCCGAGCAGGCTGAAACAGGGGCGTCCCGTGTCGAACACCGATCCCCACGCGGTCGTGCAGCGCTCCGCCATCGTGGACCAGATCGCTGTCTATCTGCCGCAAATCGATCTCGACGTGGCGGCCGAGCAAGAGGCGATCGCCGCGGAAGCCCTGCGTCGGGCGCAGGAAGAATACGAGAGGCTACGTGCACAGGCCGAGAATGTGCTGGAGGAGGCCGCCCGTCATCCGCAGGCGTCGGTGATCGCGGACGACCTTGCAACCATTCGCCGGGAGCGGCTGGACGCCGCGGATGGGCTGGCCGGTGAAATGCCGCCGCGGTTCGGCGCGGCCACCGACCTGCTTGGCGGTATCGCGGACGCCTGCGCCCGCGCCCGCGGCGTCGCGGATGCACATGCGGCCTATCTCGAGCAGCTCGACGCCTCGGAACAGCTCGTCGGGAAATTGACCGAGTCAGTGATCACGCCGGACCGAGAGCGGATTGAAAAGGAGCAGATCGACGCGGCGAAGCTGGCGGCGGCCGGACGCGACTACGTGACGGCGAAACTGAAGCTCGATGCCGTCGCAAAACACTGCGAGGCGGCACGGATCGTCGCCGCCCAACACGCGATATATGTGCAGGCGCTTTCGGTTGCGACCAAGGCGGTGGAGACCCTGACCGAGGACTCGATCGAGACCGAGAAGCAGGCGATCCAGACGACACTGATTGACCCGGCCATCAAGGCCGCAAAAGACCGCGGCTATATTGAGGCGGGCGAGCTGCTCGCCCTGGTCGGCGGACGCGTTGCCGACGCGAAGGTGATTGCGGCGAAGGCCGCCACCTTCAAATCCACGCTGGCGGCCCTGAAGGTCCGGGTTGGCCAGCTCACCGATCCTATTGCCGCGCCAGAAAAAACCGAAGCGAATGGCTGGCTCCTCAAGGCGGAACAGGCGGTCGCTGCCAAGAAACCCGACTACGATGCGGCGCTGGTCGCATTGCAGCCCGTCGCGCCACTGTGCGACCGCGGCGCGCTTCACGCGCGTCGCTACGGGTACGTCAAGCTGCAACTGGACGCCGAGTGCCAACGGTTCGAAACCGATGTGGCACACTGGTGCGGCGTTTGGCAAAGCGTCGCCGGAACGAATGTCATCACGGGCGTTTCGGACGAGCTTCCCAAAGCGAAGGCCGCCGCGATCGGTGCGGCCGAGAGCGAGGCCCTCCTCGGCAAGTATGCCGAGGCGATGCAACTGCTCGGCACCCTGCGGGGCCTTCTCGGACCGCTCCAGGCCGCGTTAGGCACCTTCATTGCCTATAACAATGAGCGAGCCCGACTGGTCGCCCTGGATGGCAACCTGCGCAGCGCGGCTGCGGCTGCACCGTGCTTCATCGCCGCGCTGGATCTGCTGGTGAAAACGCACGACCTGACAAGCATCAATGCGGCCAAATCCGGCAATTTCCAGCTCGCCTTCACCGAGACCACCAAGTGGGCCGGGCCGCATCAGGCCGTGGCGCACCTGTTTCCCACCTGGCAACAGGCTGTCGGGGCTTACAGCTCACTGCTGAGCGAAGTGCTGATCGCACCTGATGCACAGCGCGTGCGAGTCGGCTGCCTGGACGTTGCGAGCGCCGCGATTGCCGCTATGAACCTGGCGGGCGCATCGGCCCCGTTGGCCACCGTAATCAACGAAGCGCCGAAAATCGTTGCATATGGGATTGCCCTGAAGACGGCAACGGACGCTCTCGCGGGTGGCACGAAGCTCACGACGCAGGACGAAACCCATATCAGGACGACCTATATCGCTCCCGCTGCGGCACTTGCTCTCAATTCGGACTATCCCGGCGGCACCGCCCTGCTGGACCGGGTCAAACCCGAAGCCGACGCCGCGCGCTCGGCACAGGCGAACGTCGAGGCCACCAGGTCTGCCGTCCGCGACGCTGAAGCAAAATTGCCGCAAACCAACACCGACCCGGATGCCCCCCTCAAAGCCGTGCAGAGCCTGCTCCAGCCGATGCTCAAGGATCCGTACGCGTCCTGGATGAAGGCCGAGGTCGACGCGCTCGAGAAACTGGTCGCGGAAGCCGCGGCTGCCCTCAAGTCTGGCCAAATCGGCACCGTCGGGACGAAGCTTGCTGCCGCAACCCGCCTTGTGGTGCCGCTTCGCGCCGGGCTGGAAAACTGCGCGCGCTTCGATGCGGCCTGCAAGACTCTCGAACTCCGGATCAACAACGTCGATGGGCGCGCGAAGCCGGAAAAGGACACCGCGACCGTCGACTTCCCGCAAAAGGCGAAAGCGGGCTTCGTGCCGGCCGTGCCCGGTCCGGCATTCGATCTGCTCGCCAAGGGCACGCTCGCCTGCCTCGCCGCGGAGCAATTGGTGCCCGACATCATTGCGTATGAGAACTTTCTGGCCCCTGCGCTGAACGACATCGCCACGCTGACTGACCCGTTCCTGACCGTCGACAAGACGAAGCTCGAAGAGGCCACCACCCAGCCGGCGGCGGTCCACGCCGCGAACCGGCGGTTCCACAATGCGTACGGCAGCCTCAGCGTCGTCCCCGATGCGTGCAATGTCGCGCGCCTGATTTTGGGTGAAAAGAAAAGGTACGACAATATTTCGGTCTTGCTGGTCGCCGACTGGAAGGCTCTCGCGGACAATCTGAACCTGGCGTCCTCGAACGGACTGGCGCCGCGCGCGGAGCTGAATGCGGTCGCGGCCGACGTGAAGGCGAATCATCTGGATGCCGCGGCCAACCTGGTGGCAACGCGGGGGTTGTACCATCCGGGGCTGCAGCAGATGCGTAACGCCAACGCTCTGCTGATAAGCGGTGGCAACAAGGCAATTCCGGCAAAACTTGAGAGCGAGGCATATGTCAATGCGGCGAGTAACCGGGCGTCGGCCGAAAAAGATCTGAAGGCGCTGAAGGACGACGCCGCGCTGAAGACCAAAACCGCGGCCGACGCCCTGGCCAATGAGATCGGCCAGATGGACAAGGCCATGGCAGACGCCTCGAAACTCGAGGCGGTCGACAAATTCCCAGCGGCCAAGGCCCTCTATGCGAACGTGAGCGTGACCTGCAAGGAAGCCATGCGGATTGCTCTCGCCGCGGCCAAGTATGAGACCGACAGGAAGGCGGCCGAGCTTCGGATCGACGCCTGCAAGAGGAAGGTCGATACACTGGCGCCGGTTCCGGCGGGCATCGCGGAGCGCTTCGCCGCCATGCAGAATGAGACCATCGCCCAGGCAGCCAACCTGGCAGCGGCACGCGACTGGCCGGCGGGCTCCAAACTGCTGGATACCGTGGAGGAGCGCTGCGCGACGGTCGAAGCGCTCGTCACGTCCCAGACGGACTACGCCGCGGCGCTGCACGAGGCGGACGAGGCGCTGCGCAAATTGCCACTGCCCGACGTGCAGGCAGAAGCGGCGCGCATCAGCGATACGCTGATCGGACCAGCCAAGACCGCGGCGGCGACGCTGGATTATGCGACCGCCGAGACGTTGCTCAGCCGAGTGGCCGAGGCCTGCGCATCGGCGAGTCGGATCGCCGACGGCGGCAAGGCGGCGGCGGCGGAACGACAGGGCGCGACGGACGCGCTCTCCGGCACGAGTTTGCCCGATGCGATTGCCGCGGTGGAGAAACTGCTCGAGCCGCTCCTCAATCACGCGCAGGCCGGCGCGATCAGCGACCTGACCGACCGCGTACAGGCCACGATCAACGCAGCGAAGCACCAGCCACCACCGGACAACGCCATCGCCGACCTGACGGCAGCGGCCGACCTGTGCCCGCCGGCCCGGGTGGCTGCCGACCGACACCAAGCGTTCGCCACCGCGCTGCTGCGGCTCGAGACCGCGGCGGCTAGCGAACCACTCACCAAGGCATTGGTGAAGCGGGAGCACGATACGATCGTCAACGAGTTGCTCGTGCAGGCGAAGGCGCTGGCCGATCCGCCGGAACGCAAGTTCGCCGATGCCATGGTATTGCTCGATCGCGCCGAGACGACCAGGTCAAACGCGGCGGCGCTGGTCGCGCGCGACGCGGCGGTCCAGAAGCTGGCCAGCGATGCGCAGGCGGCGCTCGATTTGCTTGGCGCCTTGAAACCCACCAAGGATCCGATGATCGGGGATGCGGCGGAAGTGCTGCAGAAACAGCGGATCGACGAAGCCGTGAAACTGGCCGGCCTGCCGGACCGCAAATTCGACGCGGCGGAGAAGCTGCTGGCCGGTTTCGCCGGAGACTGCAAGGCACTTGGGCTGCGGAAGAAGATGCAGGGGGGAACGGCCCCCGACGAGTCGGATTTCGCAGCCCTGCTGGCCGAGCCCGACGGCGCGAAACAGCTCGACAACATGATCGCGGGCCTGCCGGATAACACCGCACAGGCCATTCTGGAAACCGCGATCAAGCTGCGCTTCAAGCTGGACTCGTTTCAGAACCTGATGCCCCCGGACCCAACGCAGGCCGACCCCAGTGCCAAATCGCTGAAGAAGATCTACCAGCTAATGGCAAAGGTTCCCGAGAACACGGTGGGTAGCCCGAGCCTGCGCAGTGTCGAGCGCTTCGGCGGCGATTCAGCGGCGCCTTTCGCCAGTCAGGGCAGCTTTTATGACCAGATGAAGAAGAAGGTGGTGTTGAGCATTGGCCGCGCAGAGGATCCCACCCAGCCGCCCTGGGTGCACGACCAGCTCGCGCTGCCGGACGTCGATCCGGACGCCGAGCTGGAGCCCGACGACAAGGTGGCGCCGCCGAAACTGTTCGACTGGATCACGCTACACGAGCTCGGCCACGCGATCGACGACAAGAAGCGCTGGATGCAGAGTAAGGATGGCGATCCCGCGTTCGGCGGATGGACGCTGCACGGCACGAACGTGGCGCCGGTCGCCGAGGCTATCGTCACGGCGACCAATTTCGAAGCGACGGGTCGTACGTCGGTGGAAAAATACCTAACGGCCTATCTGCTGGGCGGCGGGACCGCGGTTGCACCGGTCTCGCCGGACCCGCTGAAGACCGCGGAATGGAACGGGCGGCTCAAGGATGCGCGCGAGTGGTGCGATGCGATCCGGATCGACAAGTCGCTGTGGAACAGCGGCGGCGAGTCCGCCAAGCGCGCCATGAAAGGGCGCGTTTACCAGGAGGCCTATCCGGGGATGTGGGTGAGCTACGACCTTGGCGCCCGCAGCAAGGGGATCACCGGGTACCAGTTCCGCGCCCCCGGCGAGTGGCTCGCCGAGCTCTACGCGGCGTTCCATACCAACAAGCTGAAGCAGAGCCATCCGGCCGCCGCGTGGCTCGCCACGCTCTGAGCGACGCAGCCAGGGAGCCGAGAGATGTCGGTCTACTACACCGCCCACGTCGACTGCCCGTCCTGCGGGACGAACAATCCGGCGGACATTTTCAACAGCGTGAATGCCGACCGCAGGCCAGACCTACGCCAGCAGATCCTCGACGGCAGCTTCCAGGTCGTGACCTGCTCATCCTGTGGCACGGCGTTCCGCTTCGATCCTGAATTCAACTATCTCGACCAGGCACGTGGGCAGTGGATCGCCGTGCATCCGCTCGGCCGGCTCGGGCGGTGGCAGGAGGTGCTGGCTGACGATCGGGCGGCGTTCGACAAGTCCTACGGGCCGACGGCATCCGCAGGGGCGCGGGAGATCGGCGCGACGCTG
This sequence comes from Acetobacteraceae bacterium, assembly GCA_030039695.1. The sequence goes on along the minus strand of JASHVB010000580.1, from coordinate 791 downwards.
ACCGCCCGAGTGACGTTCGGCTGGCCGGCGTTCCGCGAGAAGCTGGTGGCGGCGGCGAGCGGGGTGGATGACCGCGAGCTGGAACTGCTCAAGATCGCGCTGCTGCGGACGCAGGACCACTCGCCCCTATCGCAGACGGTCGAGCTACGGCTGGTGAACGTGGCAGATGGCAATCTGGTGCTGCAGTGGGTGGACGCGCCGACCGACCGCATCGTCGAAACGCTTCTGGTGCCGATGCCTGCGTACGAGACGATCGCCGCCGATGGCGACGGTTGGGCGCCGCTGCGCGTAGAGATTGCCGCCAATCCATTCGTGGACATGCAGCGTTTGATGCTGTGACGCCGGCGCACCCGCGTCACGTCCGGCTTGATCGGCGGGATCTGGGTGGCATCGGGGAACATCAACTGACACCTCGGACAGGCGGTCAGCTTCGCGTCGACCACGCGATCCGGGTCGGATGTCGCTGTCACGTTGCCGTTTGGACGGAGAATAGATCCGGTAATGGGGCCGTCCACGGAAAGGGCGTCCGGGGTTGAGTGACAGTCCCGCACGTTGATGATGTCAGCGAGGCCCACGGCGGGTACGTGGGTTGGCGCGCGCGCCTACACGCGCTCAGTTGTCTCCCCCAGGTGGTGGCGGGCCTCATCGGCATCGTTTCAACGTATCGGGCAATGTCCTACAGGAAGGCGGCGAGTTCCCGCGCGACGGCGGTGACAGTGATCGTTGTGCGCTTGCCTTTGGCGACAAGGCGGCGGTATCGCGCACACAACCTGGTTTGTGCCTTCCAAGCA
>JASHVB010000579.1 GCA_030039695.1 Acetobacteraceae bacterium | reverse complement strand
ACACGGCCGGAACGGATCACCAGCGCGAATGCCAGCCCATCCAACGACACGGCACCGGACTGGCCCTTGTCGATGCGAAACGTCATCACCGCCGTGCAATTGTCGTTTGTCGCCGGGCCCTGCGGGTTGGTGTAGATGCACGGGCACAGATAGTCGCAGTTGCAGCTTTCCATGTACTCGCCGCTGATCTGCCAGTTGCTGCCTGACATGTCCTCTACTCCGCTGCCGCCAGAGCGGGTTGGGCGTGCTGGAATTGTGCGAGCAAACGCGCTTCGGACTGCTTCACCTGCGCGATGCTGTGTTGCTTGATAGGGCCGTAGCCGCGGATGCGTTCAGCCGCGCCCAGCAATTCGATCGCCGCCCCATGGTTATCGGGCGTCAGCGACGCTAGCACCGACGTGACAAGCGATTCATATTCAGCGATCAGCCGCCTCTCCATCCTGCGTTCGGCGGTGTGAGCGAACGGGTCGAGCAGCGTCCCGCGCAGCCATTTCAGCTTCGCCAGCAGACGGAACACTGGCATCATCCATCCGCCGTATTCTTGCTTCGCCAGATGGCCGTTGGCATCGCGCTTCGCGAAGAGGGGCGGAGCGAGATGGAACCGCACGCGGTAGTTGCCTTCGAACTGCGCCTCCAGGTTCTTGCGGAACGTCGGGTCGGCGTAGAGCCGCGCCACCTCATACTCGTCCTTGTACGCCATCAGTTTGTACAACGTACGCGCCACGATTTCGGTCAGGCCGATCATGCCCTTCAAGCGGCCCGCCTCGGCCACCGCGACCGACTGCACGATGGCGCGATAGCGCGCGGCGTAGGCTTCGTTCTGGTACGCAATCAGCAGACGCGCACGATGCTCCACCAGCGCACCGACATCGTCGATCCGCGCCGGCGCCATATGCAGTGCCGGCCGCGCCGCTTCTTCTACGTAGGCAAGGTCAGCCGCAGCGCGACGACCCCAGGCGAAAGTCTCCTGGTTCTTCGCAACTGACACGGCGTTCAGCTTGATCGCCTGCATGATCGCTTCGAGGCTCAGCGGAATCAGCCCCTTTTGGAACGCGTAGCCGAGCATAAACAGGTTTGTGGCGATCGAATCGCCGAGGATCGCCGTGGCAAGCGTGGTACCGTCAACGAACATGGCGTGATTGTCGCCAACATTGTCGCGGATGCGCTTGCGCATCGCCGCTTCCTGAAAGTCGATCTCGTTGTTGCTGACGAACCCCGAGGGCGGCGTCACTGCGCTGTTGACCACCGCCCGCGTGACACCCGGCTCCATGGACGCGAACGCTTCGGGGTTCGTGGCCACCACCATGTCGCAGGCCAGCACCAGTTTCGCCGCGCCGGCGGAAATACGTGCGGCGTGGATTTCCGCCGGCGTGGAAGCGATGCGTACGTGACTCAGCACCGCTCCATTCTTCTGCGACATGCCGGTGTGGTCGAGCACAGTGCAGCCCTTACCCTCCAGATGCGCCGCCATACCGAGCAACGCACCGACGGTAATCACGCCCGTGCCGCCGATACCGGTGATCAGAATGCTGTACGGCTGGTCGATCGCCGGCAACGGCGGCAGCGGTAGTCCGGCCGCGGGATCGGCCTCACGCGCCACCGGCTTGGCCTTACGAGGCGCGCCGCCGTGCACGGTGACGAAGCTCGGGCAAAATCCCTTGAGGCAGGAGAAATCCTTGTTGCACGCGGATTGGTCGATGCGCCGCTTGCGGCCAAGTTCCGTCTCCACCGGCTGCACCGACACGCAGTTGGACTGTGCCGAGCAATCGCCACAGCCTTCGCACACCGCCTCGTTGATGAACACCCGCCGGTGCGGATCAGCGAACGTGCCGCGCTTGCGCCGGCGGCGCTTCTCTGCCGCGCAGGTTTGATCGTAGATCAAGATCGACAAGCCGGAGACCTCGCGCAGCTCGCGCTGCACCTGGTCGAGCTCGTCGCGATGACGGATTTCCACCCCCGGCGCGAAGCCGGCGTCGGGCGCGTACTTGTTCGGCTCGTCGCTGACGACGACGATCTTCCTCGCACCCTCCGCAGCGACCTGGCGACTGATCTGCGGCACCGTCAGCCCGCCCTCGACGCGCTGCCCGCCCGTCATCGCCACCGCGTCGTTGTAGAGAATTTTGTAGGTCATCGTTACACCGGACGCCGCCACCGCGCGGATCGCCAGCAGGCCGCTGTGCGAATACGTGCCATCACCGATATTCTGGAACACATGCGGTTCCGCCGTGAATGGCGCCTGGCCGATCCACGCAGCGCCTTCCGCGCCCATGTGGCTCCAGAGATGCGTCTGACGCTCCGGCATGAAAATCGCCAGCGCGTGACAGCCGATACCGGCGAGGGCGCGACTGCCCTCCGGCACGCGCGTTGAGGTGTTGTGCGGACAGCCGGAGCAAAAGAACGGTGGTCGAGTTAGCAGCGGTAGCAGGCGGTTGGCGCGGGTTTCCAGCTCGCGCAGGCGCGCGAGACGCTGCTGTAACGCCGAGGCGTCGGGATGGATGCGCATCAGCCGCTCAGCGATGACACGCGCGATGGTGATGGGCGATTGTTCGCCTTCGCTCGGCAGCAGTGGAGTGCCGTCTTCCGCCTGCTTGCCGAGCAGCACCGGACGGTTCGGTTCGTTGAACAGGACTTTGGCGAACTGGTCCTCTATGAAGCCGCGCTTCTCCTCGACGACCAGGATTTCCTCCAGGCCGCGAGCAAAGGCGCGCACCGACCGCGCCTCCAGCGGCCAGGTCATGCCGATCTTGTACAAACGGATGCCAAGGGCGGCGGCTTCAGCGTCGGACAGACCGAGCTCATCCAGTGCCTCGCGCACGTCCAGCCACGACTTGCCGGCCGCGGCGATGCCCAGCCGTGCCCGGTCGCTGTCCACGACGATACGATCAAGGGTGTTGGCGCGCGCGAACGCCGCCACAGCCGCCATCTTTGGCCCGTGCAGCCGGCGCTCCAGGTCCAGCGGCGGATCGGGGCGGCGAATGTTCAGTCCGCCCGGCGGCATTTCGAAATCCGCCGGAACGACGATCTCCGGGCGCATCGGATCGACGTTCACCGAGCCAGATGTTTCCACGGTCTGCCCGACCGCCTTGAATCCAACCCAGCAACCGGAAAATCGCGACAGTGCAAACCCCAGCATGCCGAAATCGAGATAATCCTG
>JASHVB010000578.1 GCA_030039695.1 Acetobacteraceae bacterium | reverse complement strand
AATAGCACGACAGCCCGTGCACGAAGCCGTCGTACGAGCGGGCGAAGTCGCCGTCGTTCGGCCGCTCGATCTTGATCACGTCGGCACCGAGGTCCGCCAGATGCCGGCTGCAAATCGGCGCCGCCACCGCATGCTCCAGCGCGATGACGCGCATGCCTTCCAGAGGTCGCACTGTCCCAAGTTCCTAGGAGTTTCCGTCGGGAAGCAGGAAAGCGGAGCGAGGAGGCGGTGTCAAAATATCCTCGCCCGCGCAGCGGCGTAGAGCCGCGGAGCGGATCATTGCGAGACGCGACAGCGTCGCGGGTGACGCGCGGAACGCACGCAAAACCTGTGCGTTCCGCCCGTCACCCGCCGCGTCTCAGCGAGCTCTCCCGCGGGCACCGCAGGCGCGATGTACTCCGCCTTGATCTTCCTCCCATCCCAGTGAATGTTCCGCCCATGCCCATCCTCACCGGTTCGGCCCGAATCGCCGGCATCATCGGCTGGCCCGTCGCGCATTCGCGCTCGCCGCGGCTGCACGGGTTCTGGCTTATGCGCCACGCGATCGACGGCGCCTATATCCCACTGCCAATCCGCGCGGAGAATTTCGCCACCGCCGTCCGCGGCCTCGCCGCCGCCGGCTTCGCGGGCGCGAACGTCACGATCCCACACAAACTCGCTGCTTTGGCCGTCTGCGACAGCACCGATGACGCCGCACACCGCGCTGGCGCGGTGAACACGCTGGTGTTCCGGGACGGCTGCATCGCCGGCAGCAACACCGATGGCTGGGGATTTCTCGCCAACCTCCGCGCGCACGGCGTGGATCCTGCCGCCGGTCCCGCGCTGTTGCTTGGCGCCGGCGGGGGAGCGCGCGCCATCGCCGCAGCGCTGCAATCCGAGGGCGTCACGGTCACCGTCGCAAACCGGACGCGCGAACGAGCCGACGAGCTCGCGCGCCATTTGCCAGGCCTACGCGTCATCGACTGGACGCGTCGCAGCCACGCCGTCGCCGACAATGCCCTGATGGTGAACGCTACATCACTCGGCATGGTGCACCACCCGCCACTCGAACTCGACCTGTCGCGCGCCGCGCCGAACGTCGCGGTCTGCGACATCGTCTACGTTCCGCTCGAAACACCGCTGCTGGCCGATGCGCGTGCCCGCGGTTTGCGCGCGGTCGAAGGTCTCGGCATGTTGCTGCACCAGGCCGTGCCAGGATTCCGCTCCTGGTTCGGCGTGCAGGTCGAAGTGGACGACGAACTCCGCCGGTTCGTCGCCGTGGATCTGCTGGCGGCATGAAGATCATTGGTCTGACCGGTGGCATCGGCATGGGCAAGTCCACTGCGGCAGCCACCTTCCGCCGCGCGGGCATTCCGGTGTTCGACGCGGACGCCTCAGTCCACAAGCTGCAGGCGTGTGGCGGCCGCGGTGTGGCGCCGATCGAGGCGGCGTTTCCCGGCACGACCCGCGACGGCGCCGTCGACCGCGCCGCGCTGCGCCAGGCGGTGCTGGGCAGGCCCGAGGCACTGCGCAAGCTAGAACACATCTTGCACCCACTGGTCCGCGAGGAGGGACGCGCCTTCATCGCCCGCGCACGGCGTGCGGGGAATCGGGCGGTCGTGCTTGACATACCCCTGTTGTTCGAGACCGGTTGGGATCACGGGGTGGACAAGATCGTCGTCGTCTCAGCGCCGCGCGCGGTGCAACTGCAGCGTGTGCGCCGGCGGCGCAAAATGAGTCTGGCCGACATCGCCGCCATCATCGCGCGGCAGATGCCGGACGCGGAAAAGCGCCGCCGGGCGGATGTTGTCGTACGCACCGGCTTGTCGCGGCATCACGCGCTGCGCGCGCTGCGCCGCTTCGTCAGGACGCTGCGCGCATGACCCGCTCGGTGTTGTTCGACACGGAGACGACCGGCCTGGAGCCGCATCTCGGCCACCGCGTGATCGAGATCGCCGCACTGGAATTGATCAATGACCTGCCCACCGGCAAGCATTTCCACGCCCTGATCGATCCCGAACGCGATGTCCCGGATGATGCCGTCCGGGTGCACGGCTTCACCAACGCGCACCTCGTCGGCAAGCCGCGTTTCGCGGAAATCGCCGAGGCGATGATGACATTCTTCGACGCTGGCCCGCTGATCGCGCATAACGCACCGTTCGATTTCGGCTTTCTGGACGCCGAGCTGGAACGGCTCGGTCTGCCGTGTCTCGAACCTGGGCGGATGATCGACACGCTGGCGCTGGCGAAGCATCGCTTCCCCGGGATGCCCAACAATCTGGACGCATTGTGCAGAAGATTTGGCATCGACTTGTCGGCACGCACGACGCACAACGCGCTGCTCGATTGCCGGCTGCTGGCGGATGTCTATGTCGAACTCACCGGTGGCCGCCAGCGCGGGTTATCTCTCGCGGCACAGACTATCTTCGTTCCCTCGGCCGCATACGCAGCGACCGGTCCGCGCACGCCGCGGCCAGTCACCCCCAGCATCGAGGAACTTGCGGCGCACGCGGCGATGATCGAGCGGTTGCAGGACCCGCTCTGGCGGCAGCGCGAACCAGACCGGGGCGGCGCGGCGGGGATCGCCGGGTAGCCCGGCAATGCACTGCGCATATGCAGAGTTCTAATCGCACTGTGCCGCGTATGCCGGTTGTTGCGCCGCGTCGGCACCGGCGGCCGTGCCTGCCAGCGCGCCGAGGCAATCGCGGCCCGATGTCATTGCGCGTGCGTCATTGGCCGCAGCCAAAGGGGGCGCTGGGCAGACCATGGCGGCTGGGGCAAGAATCCCTGTTCCCTGCGGGCGGGAGACGAGTTGGGCCGCACCAGACCGCCCGCCGCCCACAACCTCGGTCCGCTGCGTGGCCCGAGCCCTCACAGGGAAAGAGCACGTCGTTTCCTGGCAGGGATTGCGTTGTCGCTGCACTTCTCGCAATGACTGCGATCACGCCGCCATCATAGCAACAGGAGCGACGTTCTTGCTATTCGCGCAGCGCCTGGCGTTCTGCCTTGCTTTGATTGCGCCGGTCCCGGCCATCGCGCAGCCGGCACCGCCTCCCGCCCCGGAGGCACTGGGCATGCAACTGAAAAACTGGCTGGCGGATCGCCTCGGTCCGCACGTCGCCGCTGACCTGCGCGTCCGTGTAACGCCGGAGGATGACCATGACCGGGTGGCGATCGCGGACCGCGCATCGGGGGACGCTGAAACCACGGCGTTGATCCGTGCGGGCGCCGACGGACACTGGTTGATCGACGACATTCGCATTCCGTCGACCCGGTTCGCGTCGCCTGGCAACCATGGCACGCTCGATTTCATCTTCAACGCCGGCGTGCAGAATTCGCGGGCCCGCGTCGACCCTTCGCTGGTGTCGCCATCCAGCCTCGATCTCGATGTCCACGACCTGAGCCTCACCGGCCACGGGACGCAGGTGCGTCAAGAACAGCAGCTTGATCATTTGGACCTGCATGCGCGCCTGTCGCCGGACGGCGAGGGCTTCGACGTCGACCACCAGGCGATATTGACCGGTTGGCGCAGCGCGTCGCGCCTGCGCGGCGCGCCCGCGATCGCGCTCGCCGCGGACCATGTCCAGTCCAACGGACATATTGCCGGGCTCGATCATGTTCGGGCCGACGCGTTGCTGGCGGCGGTTGCCGGTCTGCTCGTTACACTGCCCGCCGATGTGGCCGCAGGGCAGGGCGGTTCACCGCTGCCGCCGGCGGCTCGTGCCGCGCTGACCACGTGGACGGACGCGTTGCGCGGGCCGGCGACCGACGCGCACGGTGAGGAGACGATAGGAGGCCTGCACATCGCGGTCGAAGGCCGGGGCGGGGCGTCCGCGCGTCAGCTGCACCTCGCCGCGAACATCCGAGCACCGCACGGTTTGGTGCAAGGCTGGCTGGAGATCGGCATCGACGGGCTAGAGGTCAGCGGCCTGGCCCCGGGTGCCGCGGCGCTGGTGCCGACGCGTGTGGCACTGCGGCCGACGGTTGCTGGCGTGCGCCTGGCCGATCTGACTAATTTGATCTTGGAAGCGACCGACCCGGGAACCGATCCCGATCGTTTGCGGGCCGATGCGGAGGCGTTGCTGGCACGTCCTGGCGTGGCCGTTGGCCTGGATTCGCTTAGCGTGAGCGTGGGGCCGGCAACGCTGTCTGGCCACGGACAGGTGACGCTTACAGGTCACGACGACTATCGGACCGAGGCGCGTTTCACCGCGATCGGGTTCGATGCGCTGATCGCCGAAGCGGCACGTAATCCGTCACTGCAGCGCTCGCTTCCAGTCCTTGCGGTGATGCGCGGCTTCGCCCGGCCAGAGGGGGATCGTCTTGTGTGGGACGTCGTGGCACGGAACGACGCGCTCACGATCAACGGCATTCCGCTGTCAGCAAGCCGCGACGATCACGGCAACAGGCGGTAGAGCGTCACGTCGCGCTCGGTACGGTCTTCCAACTCCAGCGTCGTCGGCACGCGATAGCACGCGAAAGGTTCGAGGCCATCACGCGGCAGATAGGCCCGCCCGGGATCGGCCACCCAGACCTCGGCGGAGCATGCCATGCGGCGCAGCCACGGCAGAATGTGTGCCGTCATCGGCGCCTCGTAGCAGACGTCGCCGCAGAGGATCAGATCCCAACAGCACTCCGTGCCGACCACGTCCGCTCTTTCAATGCTGACGCTGACGCCGTTGGCGCTGGCGTTGAGGTGGATGGCGGCGAACGCCAGCGGGTCGATCTCTGCCGCGTCGACAGCGGCTGCCCCGGCGCGCGCGCACGCGATGGCGGCGATGCCGCCGCCCGCCGCGAAGTCGAGCACGCGGCGTCGGGCGACCGATTGCTGATGGTCCAGCACGTGGCGCGCCAGAGCCTGTCCGCCCGGCCAGGCGAACGCCCAGAACGGCGGCTCGATGTGGTGTGCCGCTAGCCAATCCTCGGTGGCCTGCCAGATCGGGGTTATTTCGGTGGCAAGGTACAGCGCGATTTCCGGCACCAGTGGTGGGGAGCCAAGGATCGTGTGCGCTCGCACGAATTCGGCCGCGCCAGACTCGGCCCGGGTCGTGCGGTCTGCAGCCCCCCTGTTCAACACGGCGCGCACGACCGGCCCAAAGATCACGAAGAACAACCGGATCGCACGCGTCCGCGTCGCACGCCGATCAGGAATTCTGCGTCTTCGTGCCCCGTTGGCCTTTCGATTCTTTTGTGAAACAATGGCTGCGCCGCCGCGGGAGATGAAGCCGAGCGAACGAATGCGCCAACGTGACGACCCTCTCTTCCATGCATGCGGCGCCTCTCCATCCTCTCGTTGTGTTGTCAATGTGGAGGGAGAGCGCTTCGCCGGGTCAAGCCCGGATGCTGTCGCACGCCCCGCAATGACCAGTGTCGAGGCTTGACGCGTCGCCTCCGCCGCCCCGTATCCTTGCCGTCTCACCGGACCGGAGGGAAGCCTCATGCTCGCATTCGGCGCGTCGATGTTTTTCACCGACTATTCCATGACACCCGGCGAACTGGGCCAGGCGCTGGAGGCACGCGGCTTCGAGTCCGTCTGGGCGCCGGAGCACTCGCACATCCCACTCAGCCGCAGGACACCATTCCCTGGTGGCGGTGACCTGCCGAAGAAATACTGCGACGCCATGGATCCTTTTGTAACTCTGACGGCTGCGGCGATGGCGACGAAGAAGCTGAAAGTCGGCACCGGCGTTTGCCTCGTGGCGCAGCGCGATCCGATCCAGACTGCCAAACTCGTCGCCTCCATCGACAACGTTTCCAACGGCCGCTTCCTGTTTGGTATCGGTAATGGCTGGAACCAGGACGAGATGGAGAACCACGACACCGTCTTCGCCAGCCGTCACAAGCTCGCCCGCGAACGCGTTGAGGCAATGAAGGCGATTTGGACTCAGTCGAAGGCTGAGTACCATGGCGAGTTCGTCAACTTTGATCCGATGATGACCTGGCCGAAGCCGGTGCAGAAGCCGCATCCGCCGGTGATTGTCGGCGGCGCCTTCCCGTATTCCGCACGGCGTGCGATCCGCTACGGCGAGGGCTGGATTCCGCAGGCCGCGCGCGGCGGCTACAGCGAGATTGCCGACATGATCCCAAAGTTCCGTGAGATGGCGGCGGAAGCGGGACGCGATCCGAAGTCGATCGAGATCACCGTCTGGTTCCCCAGGCGCGATGCGGACCTGATGAAGCGTTACCAGGATCTCGGCGTTTCGCGCGTGGTGTTCAACCTGGAATCAGAAAAGGCGGACACCGTCCTGCCGGTGATCGAGGCCATCGCGACGCTCATGCGCGAGGCCAGCGGCTGAGTGGGAACGCTCCTCTCCCGCTTTGCCGCAGAAGCGTGCCACCCTGCTTCGACCCGAGACGCGGGGCGCAGAGGGTGAGGAACCCGCAGTGTTCGGCCTGCCCTGATTGATCTCGATCAATGCGCTCGGCACCCGAACTACGTTCCTTGCTCGTGAGCGATCGGGAGAGGAGCCGTGTGGTTCGTGGAGCTCCATGCGAAGGGCGGCAATGGGCCGGGCTGCCGTCGCGCTCATTGCGGCAGCAACCGTGTCCTGGCTATGGGCGTGGCGGCGTCCCGGAAAATGCGCGCACTGACAGTGCAACCGGGCGTGTTGTCGACAAGGGCGATGGCCGCTCCAATCCGCGACCGTGAGTGGCTTGCACGACAATCGTGTCGGAGTTCAACATTCACGGATGTGCAGCTTTCAGTGAAACAACGCTGCACTGTAGAATGGCCCCTGCGAACAAGGACAGAGGCATGCAACCCGAGCCAGGCGTGATCACCCGGGATGGCCTGGAAGCCCTGATCGCTGCGCTGCGGCAGGACGGATTTCGCGTCGTCGGTCCGACGCTGCGCGACGAGGCGATTGTTTATGACGACATAGGCTCGACGGACGACCTGCCAGCCGGCTGGACCGACCAGCAGGATGGCGGCCGCTACCGCCTCGCCCGGCGCGACGACGCGGCATTGTTCGGCTATGCGGTTGGGCCGCATGCGTGGAAGCGCTTCCTGCATCCGCCGTTGCAGCTTCTTTGGCGCGCAGAGCGTGACGGGGATGAGGGGATTCGCGTCACCACGCCACCGGACGACACACACCACTTCGCGTTCCTGGCCGTGCGGTCATGCGAGCTACACGCCATCGCTATCCAGGACCGCGTGTTCCTGCAAGGCCCGTTCGTCGATCGGCGCTATCAGGCGCGTCGCGACCGCGTGTTCATCGTCGCGGTGAACTGCGCCCAGGCGGGTGGGACGTGCTTCTGCGTGTCGATGAACACCGGGCCCCGCGCGGCATCTGGATATGACCTGGCGCTCACGGAATTCGTCGGCGAACCGCACGAATTCCTCCTCGAACCGGGCACCGCTCGCGGCGCCGCGTTACTCGCGCGTCTGCCGCATCGCGCAGCAGAGCCGCGTGACCTGGATCGGGCGACACAGACCAGCGCGCAGACCGCAGCAAGCATGGGGCGCGAAATGCGCTCCGACGATCTGCCGGAGCTGCTGCTGGCTAATCTGGAGCACAAGCGATGGGACGACGTCGCGGCCCGCTGCCTCACCTGCGGCAACTGCACGCAGGTCTGTCCAACCTGCTTCTGCACCACCGTGTCCGACGCTAACGACCTCACCGGGGCGACGGAACGCACCAAGCGCTGGGATTCCTGCTTCACTATGGATTTTTCCTACATCCACGGCGGCAGTGTGCGGTCGTCGCCGCGCTCGCGCTACCGGCAGTGGATGACGCATAAGCTCGCGACCTGGGTTGACCAGTTTGGCACGTCAGGATGCGTGGGCTGCGGCCGCTGCATCACCTGGTGCCCAGTCGGCATCGACATCACAGAAGAGGTGCGCGCCATCCGCGGCGCAGCGCCGGGAGGCACTCATGGAGGGGCTTGAACGCATCCTGGCCGAACATCGCTTATTCCATGACCTCGGTCAGTCGTTCATCGAACTCGCCGCCGGCTGCGCGAAAAATACCGTGTTCCAGCAGGACGAATATTTGTTCCACGCCGACGATCCGGCCGATTGGATCTATCTGGTGCGGCATGGTCGCGTCGCACTCGAAATGGTGACGCCCGGCCGGGGCGCGGTCGTGTTCGAGACGCTGGGTGAGGGCGAGATCGTTGGCCTGACTTGGCTGCTCCCGCCGTATCGCTGGGGCTATGATGCTCGCGCGGCCGAACTGACGCGCGCGATTGCACTGGATGCGCGCTGCCTGCGCGATAAGTGCGAGGCGGATCACGACATGGGCTACGAAATACTCAAACGCTTCCTGCCGGCGCTGGTGCAACGCCTGCAAGCGACGCGGCTGCAGGTTCTGGACGTCTATGGCCGGCGCCACTGAAGGTACCGCGGCCGGCGTGGATGCTATGGTGCCACGCGTCGTGCGCGTGCAGAAACGCACACGCGACCTGCCGGGGCACGCGACGCTGGAGCTGGTATCTACAGATGGCGTGCCGCTGCCGCGCTATGCGCCCGGTCAGTTTACCATGCTCTATGTGTTCGGCGTGGGCGAAATCCCCGTCAGTATCAGCGGCGATGCGAATGACCCTAGCAAGCTGGTGCAGACGGTGCGTTCGGTCGGCGCGGTCAGCGAGGCAGTGACGCAGCTTAAGCCCGGCGACATGCTGGGTCTGCGCGGCCCGTTCGGCACCGCGTGGCCGACCGATGAACTGGCAGGACAGGACGTGGTCATCGTCGCCGGCGGTCTGGGTTTGGCGCCGCTCCGCCCATCCATCTATCACCTGCTGAACAGCCGTGACCGATTCGGCAGGGTCGTGCTGCTGTACGGCGCGCGCGGACCGGAGGAGATCCTTTATCGGCGGCAGCTTGAGACCTGGCGCAAGCGGCTGGACGTTCAGCTTGAGGTTACCGTGGATCATGCGGGCGCGGACTGGCGCGGACATGTTGGTGTCGTGACGAAGCTGATCCCACGCATGTCGGTGGATGTGGCGAACACGACGGCGCTGGTGTGTGGGCCGGAAGTGATGATGCGCTTCGCCGCGGCAGGGCTGCACGATATTGGGGTGTCGGAAGCGTCCATCTGGATGTCGATCGAGCGCAACATGAAATGTGCCGTCGGGCTCTGCGGACACTGCCAGTTCGCTGGTTTGTTCGCATGCAAGGACGGCGCGGTGGTGCGCTACGACCGCGTGCGGCGGCTGATGGGAATGCGGGAGATATGATGCGCAAGGTAATATTCCCCGTTCGCTCTTACGCGAGGTTGGAAACGCGAATTGCAGTCGGGCAGCGTGCAGGACACGCCCCATCTGAGACGTCCGGTAGGGAGGGGGGGGCTGCGTCATGACCCGCAAACCCAGGCTCGCAGTCTGGAAATTCGCTTCCTGCGACGGCTGTCAGCTGTCCCTCCTCGACTGCGAGGACGAGCTCCTCGCCGTCGCCGGCGCGATCGACATCGCCTATTTCCCGGAAGCGACACGCGGTGTGATGAGAGGACCATACGACGTGTCGCTGGTGGAAGGCTCGGTCACCACGCCGCACGACGCCGAACGCCTGCACCAGGTGCGCCGCCAGTCCCGCATGTTGATCACGATCGGCGCCTGTGCCACCGCCGGCGGTATCCAGGCCCTACGCAATTTCCGCGATGTGCGCGAGTTTACCAACATTGTCTACGCGCATCCCGACTATATCGACACGCTCGCTACCTCGACGCCGATTAGCGCGCATGTCAACGTGGATTTCGAGTTGCACGGCTGCCCGATCAACAAGCGCCAGCTCGTGGAGGTGCTCGCCGCCCACCTGAATCATCGCAAACCGAACATCCCGTCGCATAGCGTCTGCATGGAATGCAAGGCGTCCGGCACGGTGTGCGTGCTGGTGCGGGGCGCGAAATCCTGCCTGGGGCCGGTGACGCATGCCGGCTGCGGCGCGATCTGTCCGTCGTACAACCGCGGCTGCTACGGCTGCTACGGCCCGAAGGAAACGCCGAACACCGTGTCGCTGAGCCGCAAGCTGGCCGAGCATGGCGCGGATCAGCGCGACCTGCAGCGTGCCTATCGTACGTTCAACGCTGGCGCCGAGGCGTTTCACGAGGAGAGTTCGCGCCATGGCGCGTAAGCCGATCACCGTCGACATGCTTGCTCGTGTTGAGGGCGAGGGCGGGCTGCGTCTGGTGATCGAGCAGGGGCGCGTGCGCGATGCTGAATTGCGCATCTTCGAGCCGCCGCGATTTTTCGAAGCGTTTCTGCGCGGGCGCTCTTTCATGGAGGCGCCGGACATCACCGCGCGCATCTGCGGCATCTGCCCGGTTGCCTATCAGATGAGTTCGGTGCACGCGCTGGAGGATGCGCTTGGCGCGACGATCACGCCGGAAATCCGCGCTCTGCGCCGGCTGCTGTACTGCGGCGAATGGATTGAAAGCCACGTCCTGCACATGTACATGCTGCACGCGCCGGATTTTCTTGGCTATGACGGCGCGGTGGAGATGGCCAAGGACCACCCCGACCTGGTGCGAAACGGTCTCGCCTTGAAGAAGCTTGGCAACGAGATCCTACGTGTGCTCGGCGGACGGGAGATTCATCCGATCAACGTGCGCGTCGGCGGATTCTACCGGGCACCGTCGAAGCGTGCGCTGCGCGAGCTGGGCGAGGGCCTGGCGCGCGGAAGGGACGCATCGCTGGCGACCGTCAAGCTGGTGTCGGAATTCGATTTTCCCGATTGCGCGCGGGATTATGAATTCGTCTCACTCGGCGGTGCGGGCGAATATCCGTTCAACGAAGGACACATAGTGTCGAACAAGGGCATCGATATCACACCGCAGCAATACGAGGCAAATTTCGAGGAGTACCACGTCAAGCGATCCAACGCTCTGCATTCTCGCCATATTGGGCACGGCGCGTACCTGACCGGGCCAATCGCGCGCTACAGCCTGAATTATGAACACCTCTCGCCGCTGGCGAAGCAGGCCGCGACGGATGCGGGGCTCGGCCCGACCTGCAATAATCCGTTCCGCAGTATCGTGGTTCGTGCGGTGGAAGTGGTGTACGCCTTCGACGAGGCGCTGCGTATCATCGATGCGTATGAGGAGCCGGATCATCCGTACATCGAGACCCCGCCCCGTGCGGGCGTCGGCTACGCCGCGACAGAAGCCCCGCGCGGCATGCTATATCACCGCTACCGGTTGGATGCGGACGGGTCGATCCTGGATGCGAAGATCGTGCCTCCCACCTCGCAAAATCAATCCAGCATTGAGGACGACCTGCGCACATTCGCTGCCGCCTGGCTGGACGAACCGGACGATCGGCTGCGGCACCTGTGCGAACAGGCAGTGCGCAACCACGATCCGTGCATTTCCTGCGCGACGCATTTCCTGAAACTGGATGTGGCGCGTGACTGACGCGCCGCGGCGGCTGGTACTGTGCGTCGGCAATCCAGACCGCGGCGATGACGGTGTCGGACAGCGGGTCGCCAGTTTGTTGGGTGGGCGCTTACCAGAAGATGTGTCAGTCGCGGAATGTGACGGCGGTGCCGCGGAGGTGCTGGACCGGATTGCGGACGCGGACTGGGCGATCCTGGTCGACGCCGCGGTGTCCGGGGCGCCGCCCGGTACGGTACATCGGGTGGATTGCGCCGCGGGCGAAGTCTCGCCGATGGCTGGCGTGGCCTCATCGCACGGGCTGGGCGTGGCAGAGGCGATCGCGCTGGCGAGGGCACTTGGGTGCTTGCCGCGGCTGTGCGTGATCTATGCGGTGGAAGCAAAGCGGCTCACGCCAGGCGGCGAAGTGTCGCGCGAAGTCATGGATGCGGCACGGGAGGTTGCGGAGCACGTCCTGCGTCACTGCGAAGAGTGGAGCGTCGAAGATCCTATGTCCTCCGCGGCGTGACGGCGACTCACCCTCGATGCAGCTCACGCGGGTTGCCCGGGCGGTCCGGGCGGAGCTGCACGCACGAAGGGTGAAGCGTGATGGCGAACAGCGCCGCTGCTGCGGTGATCGACTCGCCGAAGCGGCACGATGCGGTGGCGACCGCGGAACGGGGGTGCCGGTGCTGATCCCTGCCCCAGGCGAGATCGCCCACACGCCAGCCGCCAGATGGCGGCCGGTTCGCGCGCGCAGAACGACGCGGATCTGCGGGTCTGTTATGATGCGCCCCTATCGGCTTGATCCGCGCCGGGCTTGAGGCAGCGGCGAGCCGCAAGCAAACTGCAAGCGAGGGCGGGGGGAAAAGGCATCATGAGATGAGCGCAACGACGATATTGTCCGCCGTCGGCAGATACCGACTGAGCCTCCCGGATTCGCCAGAGCACTGGGAACTGTATCATCGGATTCGCCGCGACGTGCTGCTCGAGGCACAGAAATACGCGATCGAGCTGCAGGACGAGCTCGCACCGGGCCATCATCCGCGTCTGCTGTGGCTGGACGAGCACCCGATCGGATCCATCCGTGTCGATGTTGTCACACCTGGCCGGGCGGCGCTGCGGCTGGTGGCGATCCATCCGGAGTGGCAACGGAAGGGCCACGGCTCGGCGCTGCTGAGCTTAGCCGAGCATTTGGCGCGCGAGCTCGGTTGTCGTGAGACCGTCGTGTACGCGACGCCGGAAGCGGCCGGGTTCTACAGCAAGGCAAGCTATGCCGAGGACGACTGGGACGATACCTATGTCAGTGGAATTGTGCAGATGGCGAAAAAGCTGGGCTGATTCAAAGGGAGCCGTTGGCTGGTCTAACGGAAGGTGTGGTTGGTAATATTGTAACTGTTCAGATGCAGAGCCGGCAGTACCGTATCGTCACTCCGTGGATAGAGGAACATGTTGGAAGGCCAGGATGCCGGCTTAGGTCCTGGCGCCGCGTCGCCATCCGCAACCGCCCGGGCAACCACCAGATCCGGATTGCCAGACGCAGCGCCAGAAGCGTGTCGCACTCCTGGGTCGCGACCCGGGTTCTCGGCCGCAGGGCGCACCAGACAGCGAACCCAAACCACCGCGCCCGCAGCAACAACACGAGATTGTGATGTGCGTTCCTCCGGCATACATGCCGCCCTGTCCCCGTTGCGGCTAGGCTGCGCCAGTCGGCGCAATGCAACCGGAGGCAGCGTGACATCCCCGATCCATGACATGATCTTCCTGTTCGATGTCGACAACACTCTGCTCGACAACGACCGTATCCAGCATGATCTGAGCGATCATCTGCTGGAAGCTCACGGCAGCGAAGCGCGCGATCGCTATTGGGCGATCTTCGAGGACCTGCGCACGGAACTCGGCTACGCCGACTATCTCGGCGCGCTGGAGCGCTACAGGATGGAATCCCTGCACGACCCGAAGGTCCTGCGCATCGCGAACTGGCTAGCCGATTACCCGTTTGTCGATCGGCTTTATCCCGGTGCGATGGAGGCCGTGTGGCACGTTCGAAAGTGGGCCCCGACGGTCATTCTGTCGGACGGCGATGCCGTGTTCCAGCCACGCAAAGTACATTGCTCCGGCCTGTGGCAGACTTTTGAAGACCGCGTACTGATTTACATCCACAAGGAAGTTGAGTTGGCCGACGTCGAGCGATTGTTCCCCGCCAGGCACTACGTGCTGATCGACGACAAGTTGCGCATCCTCGACGCCGTGAAGAAGGTCTGGGGAGACCGGGTCACGACCGTGTTCCCGCGGCAGGGACACTACGCGCTCGATCCGGAAGTGCTGGCAGCCTATCCGTCCGCGGACATCACCATCGAACGGATCGGCGATCTGACGCAGCACGAGCTTTCGTCATTCATGTCCCGCTGAGGTCCCGCTGCCGCCGTTGCGAGGTGTGACGCGGGTGCAACCTTGCTCCACCGTCGTGGCGGGGCTTGTCCCGGCGATCTGCGCGCTTCCTTCACAGGAGCAGCACAGGCATGGACGGCCGGGACAGGTCCGGCGATGACGTGAGGGCGGTTGCCTCCGCCCTCTGGGCCTCGCAACGACAGGAGAAAGGGGAGCGCCCATGAGCGTGGTCACAACAGAACACCGCGGCGCGGTGTCGATCATCCGCATCAACCGCCCGGAGAAGATGAACGCGATCTCGTCGGCTGTGGCGATAGAATTGCAGCAGGCATTCCAGGCGTTTGACACCGACGCCGCCCAGCGTGTCGCCATTCTCTCTTCGGTCGGCGATCGTGCCTTCACCGCTGGCGCGGACGTCACCGACCTGCCGGAGCTATGGCGCTGCATTCCGGGCGTGGGATTTCAGACTGATAAGCCGATCATTGCGGCAACAACTGGTTGGGTGGTCGGTGGTGGTATCGTCGTGGTGATGATGTGCGACCTGATGGTTTCCACCGAAAGCAGTATTTTTTATTACCCTGAGGCGAAGCTCGGCGTGACCGGTGGGATGATCAGCTCGCTGGTCACCCGCATGCCGCACAAGCTGGCCATGGAAATGATGCTGCTGTGTTCTCAGGTTCCTGCACGGCGGGCGTATGAAGTCGGCTTCGTCAACCGCGTGGTGCCGGACGGTCAACATGAGACGGAGGCGCTGAGGATGGCGGAGGCAATGCTGGATTCTGCGCCGCTGGTCATCGGTGCGCTGAAGCGGCTGGTCGCTGAAGTTCTACCGGTCGGGCCCGTGGAACGCATGGTCGCGGTCAGCCAGACGCTGGGGCGCGTGCGCGCAAGTGAGGACATGCAGGAAGGCATTCGTGCGCACAAGGAACGCCGCAAGCCCCGCTTCAGGGCGCGGTAAGACTTCCTCGTTAGGCGGGGTTGAGGCGCGAAGCGGATCAACGCGCTGCGCGGCAGCGGGTGGGGCTGGCCGTGTGCAGAACCGTGGCACCTCACCCTTGCCGTCTTTGGCGCCTCGACCTCTCCCGCGTGGCGGGCGACGATTGGGGCGTGCCTCTTGCATTACCCTGACGTGATGGCGGATGCAGGCTCATGTCAGGTCCCCAGAACCGCCCGTCATGGCACCCCGAACGCCTCGCCGCGCGCAGGCCCTTCCTGCGCCGCCGAAGCCTGCTGACTGCTGGCACGCGGGCTTTTTTCACCGCACGCGGCTACGCGGAGGCGGAGACGCGGTATGCCGTGGCCACGCCCGGTGAGGAGGTGCATCTGCGCGCCTTCCGCACGGAACATCACTTTCCCGACGGGCGGACCGAAACCCTATGGCTGCATACCAGTCCGGAATTCGCGATGAAAAAATTGCTGGCAGGCGACGCGGGTCCGATCTTCCAACTCGCACGGGTGTGGCGGAATGGGGAAGGCAGCGACCTGCATTCGCCTGAGTTCACCATGCTGGAATGGTATCGCCCAGGCGCGGACATGTCTTCGCTGATCGACGAGACGGCGGATTTCCTGCGCGCGGTACTGCCTCCGGTCGTGACATGCCGCGGCGTCACCACGGACATTACCGCAGTTGAACGCCTGAGTGTCGCCGATGCCTTCAGCCGTTACGTCGGCGCCGATGTGCTCGCAACCGCCGAGGATGCCGCGGCGCTCGCCACCGCCGCCGGCACTCGTCTGCGCGACGGCGAAAGCTGGGAGGATCTGTTCTTTCGGCTGCTGCTCGAACAGGTCGAGCCGCAACTTGGCCGCGCCCACCCCACCTTCCTCACGCATTGGCCCGCGGCGCAAGCGGCGCTTGCCAGGCGCGATGCATCGGACCCCCGCGTGGCTGAGCGATTCGAATTGTTCCTATGTGGCATCGAGCTCGCCAATGCTTTCGTCGAACTGACTGATCCCACCGAGCAACGCGCACGATTCACGGCGGACCGGGCACGTCGGCACGCGATGAGTGGCGAAGATTGGCCGGTCGATGAGGATTTCCTCGCCGCGTTGACCCACGGCATGCCGGCGTGTGGCGGCATCGCGCTCGGTTTCGATCGGCTGGCGATGATCGCGTCGGGCGCCGATCGCATCGACCAGGTATCGTGGCTATGACGGTGCCGAAATTGCAGCGCGTCGTTCCACCATTGCTCTCCGTTGTTGTCGGCGCGTGCGCGAACCAGCTCACCGAGCGGCAGGCGTTCCTCAACCAATTCGTCGGGCACCCGGATTTTCAGCTGGTGCAGAAGCTCGGTGTACCGGCACGCACTTATCAAACCGGTGGGGTGAAGTACTTGACGTACACCGAGAGCCGTCTGGAGTTCGTGCCGCCTCTTCCACCGTATGGCGGCCCACGATGGTGGGTCGGCGCTTACGGCGAGCCACCGCCACAGGTGGTGAATCTGGAGTGCGAAACGACATTCGCCGTCGCTGCCGGGGTGGTGAAGTCATACACGCTGCACGGCAATGGCTGCGGGTGATCGAAGTACTCCCCTCCCGGTGAGGGAGGCGGGGGGAAAGGCCCCAACACAAACGTCCCGCAAAGCACGCGTCCTTCCGCGAATGCCGTTCGTTACGGGAAGGGGGAATCGGCAGCCCGATTCACGTCTCCTCGCCGAACGCCTTGCGTTTCAGCTCCTTCAGCCGGTCTTCGCCGCCTTCCGCCTTCGGATCGAGTTGCATGAACTGCTGCCAGGCCGCGTAGGCGCCCTTCCAGTCCTTACGCCCTTCCGCAATCCGTGACAGTGTCGCAAACGCGGTGAAGTGCCGCGGATCCTGCTTCAACGTCGCTTCGATGTCATTGATCGCCCCGTCCGTGTCACCTGCCTGGTAACGTGCGATGGCACGTTGCAGGTACGCTTCCGCCAGTGTCGGATCCAGCGTGATCGCGTCACCGAAATCCTCGATTGCGTCACTGTTGGCGTCTGCCTTCAACTCGTTCAGGCCACGCATCATCAACAGCGTCACCGTCGGCGTGCTTTCATTCAACCACAGCCGCTGGATTTGCAGCTCCAGCGCGCCGGCGGCCTCGGCATTCGGCGCGGCCTTCAGGGCGTCGAGAAATCTGTTGACGGCGGCACGGCGCTCGGCAGGAGTCTGCGCGTGCGCCAGGGCGGGCAGCACACAAAGCGCGAGGATCAGGGCGACGCGTGGCATGCGGTATCGTCGCGCCGTGTCGGCCCCGCGGGCAAGCATTAACCGCGTGTGGCGAGCGCGGCCGGTCGTGGCCCGCCCGCCATCCAATCCAGCAGTTCGACCGTGTGTACCACGGGCAGTCCTCCGCCCGAAAGTTGCGTCATGCACCCGATATTTCCCGCGGCGATCAGGTCCGGCCGCGTCGCGTGCAGATTGTGCAGCTTGCGCGCGCGGAGCCTTTCCGCAATTGCTGGCTGTAACAAGTTGTAGGTACCAGCCGAGCCGCAGCAGATATGCGGCTCAACAGGCTCAACCAGGATGAAGCCGGCTTGCCGCAGCAATGCCTTTGGTTCGTCGCGGATGCTTTGGCCATGCTGCAGGCTGCATGCCGCGTGATAGGCGACGGTTAGGTCGGGTGCCTCACGTGTCGGCGCATAGCCGATGCGGGTGAGGAACTCGCTGATGTCACAGGCCAGCGCCGTTACTTTCGCGGCGCGCGCTTGCCACGGTTCAGGCTCAGAACGGAACATGAAGCCGTAATCCTTCACCACGGTTCCGCACCCCGATGCATTGATCACCACCGCGTCGAGCACGTCTTGACTCCAGGCCTCGATGTTTGACCGCGCGAGCCGGATTGCGGCGGCGTGCTGGCCCATATGGTGGTTCAGTGCGCCGCAGCAGCCGCAGTTGGGATGCACGACCACTTCCACGCCGAGCCTGTTCAACAGGCGGATCGTGGCGGCGTTAATCTCCGGCGCCAGCACCTGCTGGGCGCAGCCGGCGAGCAGCGCGACGCGCGCGCGGCGCGGCCCATTCGCCGGATGGACGCGCGGCCGCTCGGTGATCCCGGGCGACGGCAGGCGTGACGGTGCAAGGCGCATCATGGCGCGAACGCGTTGTGCCAACATGCTGCGCCCGGGCACCAGCCGTGCGAAGGGCCGCACGAACAAAGCACCCAGCAGCGTCAGACGGAACAAACCTGGGCGCGGCAGTGTCGCGCCCAGAACCCTGCGCAACAGACTTTCATGCCAGGGACGCCGATAGGTGCGCTCGATGTAGGTGCGCGCGTGGTCGACCAGGTGCATGTAATGCACGCCGGACGGACAGGTTGTCATGCACGATAGGCAGGACAAGCAGCGATCGACATGGCGCACCACGGGTTCGGTCGCCGGGCGGCCGGCCTCCAACATGTCCTTGATGAGGTAGATGCGGCCGCGCGGGCTATCGAGCTCGTCGCCGAGCAACAGGAAAGTCGGGCAGGTGGCGGTGCAGAATCCGCAATGCACGCAGGTGCGCAACACCTGATTGGACGTGGCGGTGTCCGGATCTCGCAGTTGTTCGGCGGTGAAATTCGTCTGCATGGATCAGCGCGCTCCGCCCGACGCGACGCGCCGCAGCAGGTGATATGCGCCGGCGAACGAGGCGACGGGAAGGCAGACCATGCCCCACGATACCCGCCAGTCGCGCCGGCGATAATGGAGATGGAGCGGGCCGCCAAAGGCACCGATGGTCGCAACCGTCATTACTCCAGCGCGGGCGTTGCGTGGCCGCCGCACGTCAACGATGCGGTCGTATTGCCAGAAGTCCAGGATAAATATTGCCAGGATGGGCAGAATGAGCAGCGGTGGCGGGGCCATAGACGATCAAAGTCCTGCGTAGATGCGGCCGGGATTGAGCACACCGCGCGGATCGAGCGCGGCCTTCACCCGACGAGCGATAACGGCGAGCGGCGGCGGCTCGGGCGGCACCACGTGCACCGCGGCCCGCAACGCGTCGGGCGCGCGCAGCAGCATCCAGGTACCCTGCGCAGCGCGCGCCGCGGCCTCGACTGCGTCATGCGCCGCGGTTTCGGCCGGGCCGGCAAGCCAGACCAGGCCGCCACCCCAGTCCAGGTAGCCGTGCAGACCGGCGTGGCCCGCGGCGTCCAGCACTTGCGGTCCGGCCGAGGGGCGAACCGAAACGCGCCACACGGCATCATCCGTTTTGGCAATCAGCGGAACCGCGTCGCGCACTGCATGCCAGACCGAGCGTGAGCCTGAATCGTCGAGGATCTCCGCCTGCGGGAATGCCAGAGTGCCGCGCAATTTCTCAGTGCGGTACGCAACCGAGCGGGCAAAGTCCTCAATGCGCAGTAGCGCCACGGAGCGATCAAAAGCCGCGAGTTCGGGCACACGCGCGGCGCCTTCGCGCGGCAGCCAGGCGGCGGCCGAGACACCGAATGGCGAGCCAAGCCCGGCCGACAGTGCCGCCACACCGGTGGTCGGGTCGAGGCCAGGCAGCACAAGCGTGCCGCTCGCTTCAGGTGCCGGCAGCACTTTGAGCGTTACCTCAGTGATGATGCCAAGCGTGCCGTGACTGCCCGAGAGCAGCTTGCACAGATCGAGCCCGGTCACATTCTTCAGCACCCGTCCGCCGGAGTGGATGACCTGGCCCCAGCCAGTGACGGCGCGCAAGCCCAGAACATGATCGCGCGTGGCTCCCCAGGCGATACGCCGTGGTCCCGACAGATTGGTCGCGACAATACCGCCGATCGTCTGCGGCCGGCTGGGCGAGCGCAGTAGATCCGAGAGATCGGGTGGCTCCGAAATCAGGCGCTGGCCTTGATCTGCCAGCGTGGCTTCCAGGTCAGCGACCGGCGTGCCAGCGCGCGCGGTGATGACGAGTTCCTTCGGCGCGTATAGCGTGATGCCGGTGAGATCGCGCGCGGAGATGCTGCGCGCCGCCTGAACCGGACGCAGCATGCCGAGCTTGGTTCCGTTGCCACACACGAGCACCGGCTCGGCGGCCTGGGCCGCATCCAAGACGGCGGCTGCGAGGGCTGATTCTTGCGGTGGTGCCCGAGTGTGGCCCATGCACCGTCAGCCACCGGCTGTCATCGCGGGGCGTGAAGCGACGAGGCGATTCTATCGGGCGATCGCTTTCCCGGGGCAAGTCCGGGGACCGCCTTGCGGCTCTCAATGCCAGGGTCAGGCAGCACTTGCGCCTGCCTGCAGTGGAAATACCTTGTGCGGGTTAAGCAGCCAGCCCGGATCGAATGCCGTCTTGATCCGCCGCTGATGGTCCAGTTCGTGCGCTTCGAACTGCACCGGCATCAACTCACGTTTCTCTACGCCGACACCATGCTCGCCGGTCAGGCAGCCGCCGACTTCGACACAGAGCTTCAGCACGTCGGCGCCGAAATGTTCGGCGCGTTGGAAACTGTCCGGGTCGTTCGCGTCGAACATGATCAACGGATGCAGATTGCCGTCGCCCGCATGGAAAATGTTGGCGACCTTCAGCCCGTAGGCTTCCGACATTTCACCGATGCGCCGTAGCACGTCCGGCAGCTTCGAGGTGGGGATGACGCCGTCCATGCACAGATAATCCGGGCTGATGCGGCCGATCGCACCGAAGGCGCCCTTGCGGCCCTTCCAGATCGCCAGCGATTCCGCAGCCGACTGCGATACCTTCATGCTGATCGGATCATGGCGGTTGCAGATCCCGCGGATCCGCGCCAACAGTTGGTCCTGCTCGTCCTCGCTGCCTTCGACTTCGATGATCAGCATCGCCTCGGCGTCGAGCGGATAGCCGGCGTGCGCGAACGCCTCGCAGGCATGAATCGCCGGCTTGTCCATGAATTCCAGTGCGACGGGGATGACGCCGGAGGCCATGATGTCGGCCACACACGCGCCGGCGATCTCATTCGAGCGGAATGCTGCCAACATCGCCCGCGCGCCTTCCGGCGCACGCAGGATACGAACGGTGACTTCGGTGATCAGCGCGAGCTGACCCTCGCTCCCGGTCAGCAGCCCGAGCCAATCGTAGCCGGCCGCGTCGAGATGGCCCCCGCCGATCTCGACGATGTCGCCTTCAACCGTGACAATCTTCAGTCCGAGCAGGTTGTTGGCGGTGACACCGTATTTCAGGCAGTGCGCACCGCCGGAGTTCATGTTGACGTTACCGCCGATCATGCAAGCGAGCTGGCTCGACGGATCGGGCGCGTAGAAAAAGCCATGCTCGGCAACAGCGTTGGTGATACCGATATTGGTGACGCCTGCCTGTACTACCGCGAAGCGGTCCTCGTAGTCGACCTCGAGGATGCGGTTCATCCGCATCAGCCCGACGACGACCGCATCGGCCAGTGGCAGCGCGCCGCCTGACAGCGACGTGCCCGCGCCGCGCGGCACCACGCGCACGCCGTTCTGATGGCAGAAGCGCATGACGGCTGCGACTTGTTCGGTTGTCTGCGGCAGCACGACCGCGAGCGGAAGCTGGCGGTAGGCGGGGAGCCCGTCAGTTTCGTAAGGCTTCATGCGCAGCGGCTCGGCAATCACTGCGTCCTCGGCGAGCAGCGGACGCAGGCCGGCAATGATGGCATCGCGACGCGCAAGCACGTCCCGCTTGGGTTCCGGAAGCTGGATCATGGCAGACCTCCGTCGCGCAACATGGCGACTGGGTGGGACCGGAGCAAGCGCACAGCGATTGACGCACGGCACCTTGCAGGTAGAATCGCCTACCAAAGGGTAACCGGAGGGATTGCGATGAATGACGCCGCCATCAACGCCCCGAATCTGTGGCGCCTGGAAACACCCGGCCATAGCGGCTGGACCCATACGGCACATGCGGGCGATCCGAAGAAATACTTCATGGTCTCCACCGACAGCCACGCCAACGAACCCGCCGATCTGTGGGCGAAGCGCCTGCCGCCGCAATATCGCGAGCGCGCCCCGCGCATCGTCACCGACGAGAAGGGCGTGCAGTGGCGCTACTGCGAAGGCTACCGTCCGGACCGTGTGCGAGTGATGAGCTTCGAGGGCGAGGACTGGCGCCGGGCCCAGGCCGGTGCCGATCCGGCGCAGCGCGTCATTGACAACCGCGGCGATGGGATCGACGTGGAAATCATCTTCCCCAACAAAGGCCTTGCGATGTGGGCCACGCCCGATCCCACGTTCTCGTTGGAAATGTGCAAGGTGTGGAACGACTGGGCGTGGGACGTGTTCGGGCCGTATCCCGATGCGATGCTGCCGGTGGCGGCACTCGCGCCCGGCGACCTGAACGGCACGGTGGCGGAGATCGAACGCGTCGCCAAGCTCGGCTATCGCGCGCTGACCCTGCCCTGCAAGCCAGTCTGGGGCGGGCACGATGTCGATCACGTCAATTACAATCTGCCGCATTTCGACCGTATGTGGGCGCTGATCGAGGAATGTGATCTGCCGATCACGTTCCATGTCTCGACCGGGCGCGACCCGCGCGCAGCGCGCGGCAATGGCGGGGCGGTGATCAATTACGTGACGCACTCGCTGTCGCCGACCATCGAGCCGGTGGCGAACCTGTGCGCGTCAGGCGTGCTGGAGCGGTTCAAGCGGTTGCGGTTTGCCACGGTGGAAGCAGGTATCGGCTGGGTGCCGTGGCTGCTCGATGCGATGGACGAGGCGTATCGCAAGCACCACATGTGGGTGCGCCCGAAGCTTCAGGGCCTGCCTTCGGATTATTACCGCGCGCACGGGTTCGCGACGTTCCAGGAAGATCCGGCGGGCTTGGCATTGGCTGAACCTTACAGGCTGACCGGGAACTTCATGTGGGCGAACGACTATCCGCACCATGAGGGGACGTGGCCCCACTCAGCGGAGGCAATCGAGCGCACCATGCCGCAATTGCCCGATGCAGCACGAGCGAAGATTCTCGGGCTTAATGCGGCGCGGTTCTTCAAGCTGGACGTGCCGGCGCATCAGCGGTTGGGGGCCTAAACAGAAAGCATCGTGATCGGCGGGCGGTCACGCCCGACCGCCGTGACCGTTCAATCTGCAGCGACTGTTCAAGCGGCTTCGCGGGCTTGCAACGCATGCTCCCACAGCTTGCCTACCGAGAAGCCCGGCTCACCCGGACAGGTGAGACCGACGCCGTTGGAAGAATCCGCATCTTCTGGACGAACCAGTGGGCATCCTGACGCGCAGCAAAGGCCCACCGCGTGCGATGGAGCGCGCGATGTCGACCGTTTGTTGCACGCCGCCGATCAATGTCGGCGGCCGCGGATGGCGGCGACTGGACGCCCGTGCCATCTCCCAGTCGACTGCGGCAGGTAATGTCATGCCCGCCCGAACCAGCGCAGAATTTCTGCGCGACGTTGACTCAGCATCAATCGTTCATCACCTGGATCATCTCGCGCACGCGTGGATACACTTCGCGCGCCCAGCGCTTGCCGGCGAACACGCCATAATGCCCCACCGCGGTCTGCAAGTGGTGCTGTTTTAGGTTGACGCGAATTGCGGAACATAGATCCAGCGCGGCCATCGTTTGGCCGATGGCGCAGATATCATCGCGCTCGCCTTCCACCGTCAGCAGCCCGGTCCGTCGAATTGCGTCCGGCCGGACGCGCTGTCCGTGCCACATCAGCCGGCCCAGCGGCAGATGGTGTTCCTGGAACACCTGCTGCACCGTTTCCAGATAGAACTCCGCCGGGAGGTCCATCACCGCACCATATTCTCCGTAGAACTTCCGGTGCGCCAGAGCGCTCGATTCGTCGCCGCCGACCAGATTGCGGAACTGGTTGAAATGCGCGGCCACGTGGCGGTCCAGGTTCATGCTGATAAACGCCGCCAATTGCAGAAACCCCGGATAGACCCGCCTGCACGCACCATGGAACCGCCAAGGCACGGCAGTGATCAGGTGTTTCTCGAACCATTCGATCGGTCGCGACTGTGCCAGTTCGTTCACACGAGTGGGATTGACGCGCGTGTCGATCGGCCCCGCCATCAGCGTCATGCTGCGGGGCAGCGCAGGATTTGCCGTCTCTGCCATCACTGCGGTCGCCGCCAGCGCCGGCACGGCCGGCTGGCACACCGCGACGATATGCGCGCCCGGCCCGATGACTTCGAGGAACCGGATCAGGTGGTCGACGAACGCCTCCAGCCCGAACCGGCCGGCTGCCCGAGGCACGTCACGTGCGTTCTTCCAGTCGGTGATGTAAATGTCGTGCTCCGGCAGCATCACTTCGACGGTGTGGCGCAGCAACGTGGCGAAATGGCCGGACATGGGCGCCACCAGCAGCACGCGTGGCTGCACCACGGGACTGTCTTTGCGGAAATGCAGCAGCGTGCCGAACGGCGTGTCGTCCGCCGCTTCCTCGATGACCTGCACCTGCCGGTCACCGAGTGCGACCGTATCGATCTCGAATGACGGCCGCTGATGCGTCAACCCGAGTTCGGCGAACATCTCCCAGCCGGCGCCCAGCTCGCGCAGCAACGGCGGCGCGTAGGGCCCGAAATCCATCTGGTCCAGCATGGCGGCACCGAACCGCGCAAGCCGGCGCAGCGGCAGGAGCGTGTCCGCCTGCGCCTGGTAGAGGTGATACATCATGCTCGCGCGTTGCGTCTCAGGATCGTTCGTCGGTATGTTGCTGCAGCGCAGCATGGCGGTTTAGGACGGGAGACGCAACTATGGCGGTGGCCACGCTTCTGATCAGTAGCAAAAACTACTCCTCCTGGTCGCTGCGCGGCTTCCTGCTGGCCCGCATCGCGCGGCTCGAATTCGAAGAGAAGGTGGTCGACCCGGACGATCCGAATACGCGTGCCGAACTTCTGTTGAAAGCTTCGTCGATTCGCAT